>RQCD01000209.1 GCA_008668455.1 Clostridia bacterium | reverse complement strand
GAAACAAGAATCACAACCGAAAACAAGGCTCTGACGCTCCGGAAAATGACTCTGCCGGGGCGCTGTTGGTTTTATTACAGCCATTGCCGCTACAGACAACGGTGCAGACCTTTCCGTTATTCCCCCTCATCCGGATAATCCGGCGCCGGAACAACGGAAAGGTCATGTTGATACGGCTCTGTCTTATTTTCCCCCATAGACTCGCCTACATAGGTCAACGCCACGAAATTTTGTATCCTAAATTGCATACAAAAAAGTACGCATAAAACCCTTTTAATCAAATAAATCTTCTTCTTGATTTTTTGCAGATTATATGATACTATTATTATACACCGTACATCTATGTACGATGCAAGAGTTTTTTGAAAAAAATTTTATATTTTGGGAGTAGATTATGTCGCATGCAGATCAAAACTTGTTTTCCATTGGCGAAATTGCTTCCTCCATCGGAATTACAAGGCGAATAATTTTAAATTATGAGGAAAAAGTATTGATTGCACCGGATTCAAAGGACGGTAAAACCGGAAACCGCTATTACACGATTGATACTATGGTGAAAATCCGCACGATACGGATCTATCAGAATCTTGGGCTGTCACTTTCTGAAATCCGGAAATATTTAGCAGATCAGAACGATCTTCTGCCGATTATCAAACGCTTTGAGTCGCTCCGCGATGAGCTGAATCTGATGATTGAAAAGCTTTATGAGCGTGCCAACAACCAGGCTGGTCAAATTCTGAAAATCACCGTCAGAGAACAAACTGTTTACTGCCGTTCCGACCCGGCACAGACTCTCCAGAAAAAAACCGATGCTATGCGGCAGGTTGCATTAGAGGCGGTGCATCAATACGGAGTAGACACGACAAAACGGCTCTATTTTACTGAATATCTCCTCTCCGACCCAAGTAAAATCACCTACTGCGCCGCTGTTCCTCCTGAAAGCCAGGGAAACGGCATCCGCTATCTTCCGGAAACACGTGCTCTCTGCTGCTATCATCATGGCGCATATGAAGACATTCCGCAGGTCTGCAAAAAGCTTCTCTCCTATGCGGCGGCACACCACTTGATACCGTGTGGCAGCTGCCGGCATGTCTATTTAGAGGGCGCACCCCAGCATCAGGATCAGCAGCAGTTTATCACTCAGATTGTTCTGCCGATTGAATTTTAAGCACAGAGCAATAATAATGTTCCGAGCGTTAAAAGAATCAGTCCGAGGAGAGATTTTCGTGATAATATTTCCTTTAACACAATCCGCGAAAACAGAATTGTCACCAAGATACTTAATTTATCCAGCGGAACAACCACACTTGCAGGACCTTCCTGAAGCGCTTTATAATAGCAAAGCCAGGAAAGTCCCGTGGTGATACCGGAAAGAATCAGAAACAGTATGCTTTTTCCGGTAAGATTTTTTATATCATCCTGCTCATTTGTCGCAAATACCACGACCCATGCCATGATCAAAACCACAAAGGTACGGATTGCCGTTCCAAGTGTAGCGTCAATATCCGAAATCCCAATTTTCCCTAAAACAGAGGTCAGCGCTGCAAAAACTGCTGATAACGCTGCCCACAAAAGCCAGTCCCGCCGACCGGATTCCTGCTTTGTAACTTCAAGCTTTTCAATCATCAGATAGGTTCCGCAGCCGATCAGCGCCATACAAATTACCTTGAAGCAGGTAATTTCCTCATGCAGAAATAAAAATGCAAACAGCATGGATAATATTGTGCCGGATTTGTCGATCGGCGTTACCCGGTTCACATCCCCGTATTTTAACGCCCGGAAATAGCATAGCCAGGATGCACCTGTTGCCATTCCGGAAAGGATCAGAAAAATCAGCGTTTTTGAACCGATATCCGAAATTCCGCTCTGCGCTCCGACTACAAATACCATCAGCCACGCAAAGAAAAATACTACAATCGTCCGGATTGCCGTTCCGAGATTGGACTTGACGTTTTGAATGCCAACTTTTGAAAGCACCGCTGTCACACCGGCAAAAAAAGCAGAACAGACTGCAAAAATCATCCACATAAAAATACCTCAATTGATGTTTAAAATACGTAAGCCTGACAATCCCTCAGTCAATGCGTGACTGATGGATTATTCTCCCAAAAATCAAAACAAGAGAGCATTACCGCTCCCCTGCCTTCTTATTTTTCTGTAAAAACAGCATCACTGCCACTAAAACGACCGGAAATGCAATCGCTGATAAGATTCCCAGCCGTAAATTATTCGAAAATGCTTCTGCAATATTTCCGGCAAGCGTCGGTCCTCCTGCACAGCCGACATCACCGGCTAATGCCATCAGTGCAAACATTGCCGTTCCGCCGCCGCGGATTCTGGCTGCCGCCATACTAAGCGCACCTGGCCAAAGCACACCGACGGAAAATCCGGTCAGCGCTATTCCAACAAGTCCTGAAACCGGAGACGAGGAAAGCGAAATAATCAGATATGCCAAAATGCAGAGAAAGCTTGATGCAAGCATCACATGTGCCTGGTTCAGCTTTTCTCCGTACTTTCCATAGAGCATACGCGAAAGACCCATTAAAATTGCAAAAAGTGTCGGTCCGGCAAGGTCGCCGATTGTTTTTGATACCTGCAAGCCCTCCTCTGCAAATGCAGACGCCCACTGTGCAACTGCCTGTTCGCTCGCACCGGCGCAGCACATGATCAGAATAAATACCCAAAACAATCCTGACCGGCACAGTCCTGCTATGGAAAGTCCGCCCTCCGCGCCGCCATCTAATTCTGCAGTCGGAATGTGCATAAAGTTTATTCCAATCACAATCGGCACAATCGCCCATAAAACCGAAAGAAGCCACCAGTTTTCGATGCCAAACAGGAAAAAGAATAGCGTAGAAAGCAGAATCACTCCGGCTGATCCCCAACTATAAAAGGAATGCAGCAGACTCATCGCCGTATTCTTGTGATCATTCGGACATGCCTCCACCATCGGACTGATAATGACCTCCAAAAGACCTCCGCCAATCGCATAAATCCCCATCGCAATCATCATTCCCGCAAACGGGTTTAAAAACAGATCCGGCAGAAAAGCAAGCAAAATCAACCCCGCTGCTGAAAAAGCATGTGCAAGCACACCAATGATCCGGTAACCGATTTTATCCACTATAAGCGCAGACACAAGATCCACCAGAAGCTGCAAACCAAAATTCAGTGTAATCAAAATCGCAATTTTAGAAAGCGGCACGCCGAACTGCGTTTGAAACTGTACAAATAAAAGCGGTGCAAAATTGACCACAATTGCCTGCACAATATATCCGATAAAGCAGGCTCGGATTGTTTTCTGATAATTCATACTGCTCCCCCTGATCAAAGCAAAATTCAAGGGGATGTCAAAAAAGGCATAGACTGTGCCGCCCGGAGCATACCATTGGGCGCAGTAAAAGTTTTCTGCACTCTTTTTTACATCCCCTGTTTAATACTTACGCCTGTGTATTATAACTATAATTCGGCGCTTCCTTCGTGATATAAATATCATGCGGATGGCTTTCCTTTAAGCCTGCACCGGTAATACGGATGAATTTTCCGCGTTCCTTTAATTCCGGAATCGTGCGTGTTCCGCAGTAGCCCATACCGGAGCGCAGACCGCCCAACAGCTGGAATACAGTATCTGAAAGACTTCCTTTATAAGGTACACGTCCTTCCACACCCTCCGGAACGAGCTTTTTCGAGCCGGTCTGGAAATAACGATCTCTGCTTCCCTTTTCCATTGCCGCCAAAGAACCCATACCGCGGTATACCTTAAAGCGTCTGCCCTGATAAATTTCAAATTCGCCCGGGCTTTCCTCGCAGCCTGCCAAAAGACTGCCCATCATAATTACATCCGCCCCGGCTGCAATTGCCTTGGTGATATCGCCGGAATATTTGATTCCACCGTCTGCAATCACCGGAATTCCATACTTCCTTGCCACCTGGCTGACGTCATAAATTGCAGTAATCTGCGGCGCACCGATACCGGCAATGACTCTTGTGGTACAGATGGAACCCGGTCCGATTCCAACCTTAATACAATCCGCGCCTGCCTTGATTAAGTCCTCTGCGGCTTCTGCTGTGGCAATATTTCCAACCACAACCGGCAAAGACGGATATGCTTTTTTAATTTCTCTGACCTTATCCAAAATGTTTTTGGAATGTCCGTGTGCAGAGTCTAAAACAACTACGTCTACCCCTGCCTTTACCACTGCGTCCACACGCTGGAGCGCGTCTGCAGTCACGCCGATTGCAGCGCCGCAGAGCAGTCTGCCGTTTGCATCTTTTGCAGCATGCGGATAGCGGACTGCCTTTTCAATATCCTTAATTGTGATAAGTCCCTTTAAATGATTTTCAGCATCCACAATCGGGAGCTTTTCGATCTTGTATTTTCGCAGAATTTCCTGTGCTTCATCAAGCGTTGTACCCTCCGGTGCGGTGATCAGATTTTCTGATGTCATTGCCTCGGAAATTTTCTTGTCAAAATCCACCTCAAAGCGAAGATCACGGTTTGTGATAATACCGATCAGATGATTTTCTCCGTCGCAGACCGGAACGCCGGAAATTTTATACTTTCCCATCAGCGCGTCTGCATCCTTTAAGGTATGCTCCGCCGTCAGACTGAACGGATTGGTGATAACTCCGTTTTCCGAACGCTTTACCTTATCTACCTCATTTGCCTGCTCCTCAATTGTCATATTCTTATGAACAATTCCGATTCCGCCCTCACGTGCCATCGCAATCGCCATCGGTGATTCCGTTACCGTGTCCATTGCCGCACTCATAAGCGGAACATTCAAATGAATGGTTTTTGTAAGCTGTGTTCCAAGCTCCACCTCATTCGGTGTAAAATCAGATGCCTGCGGCAGAAGCAGCACGTCGTCAAATGTCAGTCCCTCTTTCGCAAATTTGTCGGTCATAGATTAATCCTCCTTATCACGTTATCAATCACTTAAGATAAAAAT
>RQCD01000100.1 GCA_008668455.1 Clostridia bacterium | reverse complement strand
ATGCTATACCATTTTCTTTGGATTTCTTCCGGTTTTGCCATATAGCTGCCCATTTGAAATAACCTCCTTATAACAATTCATGTAAAATCGGCTCTAATCTTAAAGCATGCATGAATTATTTTACTACTTTTTTTTGCACTTGTCAACACTTTTTGAAAAAAATTTTATTTATCAATTTCAAACTCTTTTATACTCTGTTTTTCTTTGATTTGCTCCGTTTTGCTCACTTTCAATTTTTTAAAAAAGACAAAATCTCCCGCGGATGTGCAATTCTCGCGCCCGCCTGCTGCAGGTCCTTTTCTCCCCGAAAGCCCCAAAGCGCACCCAAAACAAAAATTCCGGCATTTTTCCCGGTTTCTGCGTCCACCGAAGTATCGCCGACAAACAAGCACTCTGCAGGTGATACACCAAATTCTTTGGCAATCATCAACGCCGCATCCGGAGCAGGCTTTCCCGGAATTCCTTTTCTCATGCCAAAATACAGATCAAACATGCCCGGAAAGAAATTTTCCACCACCTCATGCGTCATATCATCCGGCTTATTGCTCAGCACTGCCATTTTAATTCCTTGCTTTTTCAGTGCCGCAAGCGTTTCCATAATCCCGTCATACGGCTTGGTCAGATAGGTCGGATTTTTTGCATATTCCAGATCATAGCGTTCCCCAACCCTTTTAAAATTCTCCGGTGTGTCCGCATCCAGATAGGCAAGCATCCTATGGATCAGCTTGTCGCGTCCGTTTCCTAAAAAATAACGGTAGGGTTCTTCCGGTATTTCCGGAAATCCGGCAGCCTTTAAGGCAATCGTTCCAAATGCCGCCACCGACGGAAGCGTATTTGTCAGTGTTCCGTCCAAGTCAAAAATAATCGCTTTTATCATCTGCTGATTCCCTCCTGACGGTTTTTATGCAAAAATGACAGCTTGGTTTCCGAGATGATAACTGATACAAAAATCAACACAAAACCGATCACCAGCCGCAGTGTCATCCTTTCATGATACAGAATAATAGAGAACAGAACGCCGAATACTGCCTCCAGGCTCAGCAAAATGGCAGAATTAGACGGCGGCAGATATTTCTGTCCGACATTTTGTAAAAGCAGCGTAACACCGGTACAGAATACTGTCAGATAAGCCATTGCCGGGAGCGTATTCTCCGTCCATCCAGCCGGAACGGTTTCTGTTAAAAGGCTCACAATGCCGGAAATCAGCGCTACCGCTGCAAACTGCAAAATCGTGATCAGAATCGGATTTTTATCCTTGGCAAGCTTTGCAATCGCAACAATATGCGCTGCATAGAAAAAGCCGCCCACTAAGGTCATACCGTCGCCAATGCCAAAGGTCAGATTCTCTGTCAGCGAAACCAAACCGATTCCCACGATACAAATCAGCGCCGCAGAGACATGGAAGCGATCCGGTCTCACCCGGTCAACGCCCCAAAACAGGAATGGTACCAGTACGCAGTAAATTGCTGTTAAAAAAGCATTTTTTCCTGGCGTGGTGTGTATCAGTCCGATTGTCTGCGTAAAGTATGCCATGTAGAGACATGCACCGATTAAAAACCCACGCCACAGATAATCCCTTGTAAAATTCCGGAACTGCCTGAGAAAGACAAGCGAAAGTAAAATACAGGCGCCGCCGAACCGCAGGGCAAGCAGGAAATTTGTCGGGAGAAAGTCAATGGTGTTTTTCAAAACCACAAAGGAGCTTCCCCAAATCAAGGTAGCGCATAAAAGCGCCAAGCGTGCAAAAACTGTTGTTTGTTTCGTTGTCATTCTATAAAATCCTTTCCTCTGCCCTTCTGATTTCCGCCTCAACCGTTGCCTTTGCCGGTCCTCCGATAATTTTCCGGTCATTGACGCAGGTTTCCAGACTGATTGCCTGATAAATATCCTCCTCAATGATCGGAGAGCATGCCTTAAATTCCTCTATGCTAAGCTCGTCCAGCGCCTTTTGATGCTCAAGCGCATAGAACACCATTTTTCCGACAATCGAATGTGCCTCCCGGAACGGCACTCCCTTTTTCACCAAATAGTCTGCCGCGTCGGTTGCATTTGTAAAACCGCCTGCCGCACCCTTTTTCATGACATCCTTTTTCACTGTCATGGTCGAAATCATACTGCAAAAAACTGGCAGACATAGCTTGACCGTATCCACTGCGTCAAAAATCGGCTCTTTATCCTCCTGCATGTCTTTATTGTATGCTAAAGGAATTCCTTTCATCGTGGTTAAAAGTCCCATCAGGTGTCCGTAGACGCGTCCGGTTTTTCCGCGAATTAATTCAGCAACATCCGGATTCTTTTTCTGCGGCATAATGGAAGAACCGGTGGAATACGCATCATCCATTTCCACAAAGGAAAATTCATGGCTCGACCACAAAATCAGCTCCTCGCAAAACCGGCTCAAATGCATCATCACAAGAGAAAGCACCCCGGCAAGCTCAATTGCAAAATCACGGTCTGAAACCCCGTCCAGGGAATTTTCGGTCACTCCCGAAAAGCCTAATTCTTCTGCAACCGATTCCCGATCCAACGGATAGGTTGTTCCGGCAAGCGCACCCGAACCCAGCGGCATTACGTTCATCCGGCGCACACAGTCAGAAAGCCGGTCAGAATCCCGGTAAAACATTTCAAAATATGCCATCAGATGATGCGCAAGCGTGATCGGCTGTGCCTTTTGCAGATGCGTGTATCCCGGCATAATGGTTTCGGTATGCTGCTTTGCTAAGTCAATCAGCGTTTTTTGGGTATGCAGAAGCATTTCCGAAATTTCCTTTGCCTCATCCCGGAGGTACATCCGGAGATCCAAAGCCACCTGATCGTTTCTGCTCCGTCCGGTATGAAGCCGCTTTCCTGCTTCTCCGATCCGGTCGGTCAACAGCTTTTCGATATTCATGTGAATATCCTCTGCGTCTATCAGAAATTCAACCCTTCCTGCCTCAATATCCTCTAAAATTCCCTGCAATCCGGAAATAATTTTCTCAGAATCCTCTTTCGGAATAATTCCTTGCTTTCCTAACATTCTTGCATGTGCAATACTGCCGCGGATATCCTGACGATACATTCTCTGATCAAACCGGATGGAGGAATTGAAGTCGTCCACCTGCCGGTCTGTATTTTTCTGAAACCGTCCGCCCCAAAGCTTTGCCATAATGTTTCTCCCTTCTGTTTTCATCATCCACTTTATATTACCACAAACGCCCACATCAGTCAACCTGATGTGGGTGTTTGTTACAAATATTTTTTCCTGTTATTTGTTTTTCTGCTCCATCATAGCACGAACCTTTAAGGGCAAGCCGAACAGGTTGATAAAGCCCTCTGCGTCCTTGTGACTGTAAAGCTCGTGACTGTCGCCAAAGCTTGCAATTGCTTCATTATACAAGGAATACGGACTCTTTGCGCCTGCCGGAGTTGCACTTCCCTTATACAGCTTTAAGCGAACCTCACCGGTAACGGTTTCTTCCATAGAATCCACCATTGCGGAAAGCGCCTCGCGGAGCGGTGTGAACCATTTTCCGTCGTATACCAATTCAGAAAACTTAATTGCTGCCTGACGCTTGAAGCTCTGAGTATCACGATCCAGGCAGAGATACTCCAATTCCTGCAAGGCGGTATAAAGAATCGTTCCTCCCGGTGTTTCATACACGCCGCGGGATTTCATGCCAACCAGACGATCCTCTGTGATATCTGCAATTCCGATTCCATATGCACCGCCGATTTCGTTCAGCTTTTCCACCAGCTGGCGGGCAGCTAATTTTTCGCCGTCTATCGAAACGGGAACACCCTTTTCAAAGCCGATTGTGATATATTTTGCTTCATCCGGCGCTTTTTCCGGCGGAACAGTCAGCTTTAACAGCTTGTCTAGCTGCGGCTCGTTTGCCGGATCCTCCAGATCCATACCCTCATGGCTGATGTGCCAGATGTTACGGTCACGGGAATATAACTCTTTCTTTGTAACCGGAATTTCGATGCCGTGCGCCTGTGCATAGTCTACTGCATCCTCCCGCGATTTAATATCCCAGACACGCCACGGAGCAATAATCTTCAGCTGCGGAGCAAGCGCTTTGATTGTCAGCTCAAACCGAACCTGATCGTTTCCTTTTCCGGTTGCACCATGACAAATGGCGGTTGCACCCTCTTTTTCTGCAATCTCAACTAACTTTTTTGCAATGATCGGACGTGCATGCGAGGTTCCCAATAAATATTTTCCCTCATAAACCGCTCCAGCCTTTAAGGTCGGGAAAATATAATCTGTTACATATTCGTCTCTTAAATCTGCCAGGTATAATTTAGAAGCGCCGGCTTTCTTCGCACGCTCCTCTAAGCCCTCTGTTTCTTTTCCCTGACCAACGTCACCGCAGACTGCAATAACCTCACAGTCGTAATTCTCCAAAAGCCAGGAGATAATAATGGAGGTATCCAGACCTCCTGAATAAGCAAGTACAATTTTTTCTTTTGCCATGGTTGCATTTCCTCCTAAAATAGTATAAAATAGATACATAAGAATTCATTTATGCATCTGACATGATATATTATACAATAAAAAGAATAAATATGCAATATATGAATAGCATAAATAAAAAACTTTTTTGGGAGGAATTTTGGTGATTATTTTAGGAATTGACCCCGGCTATGCCATTGTGGGGATCGGAGTGGTAGAATATAAGGGAAATCATTTTCGTCCGATTGCATACGACGCAATTACAACCCATGCGTCAACCGCAACCAGTCTGCGCCTGGTGCAGATTTTAGACGATATCAATTACTGTCTGGATCGTTTTCACCCGGATGCAGTGGCAATTGAGGAGCTTTTCTTTAATAATAACGCAAAAACCGCCATTGCCGTAGCGCAGGCACGCGGCGTTTTGATTGCAGCGACAGCAAAGCGCCAAATCCCGATTTATGAATATACACCGCTGCAAATCAAGCAGGCGATCACCGGCTACGGACGCGCCGACAAAAAACAAATGCAGCTGATGGTGAAAAGCATCTTAAATCTGAACGCAATCCCCCGGCCGGACGACGCGGCAGACGCGCTTGCTGTCGCTATCTGCCACGGAAATTCCAATGTGATGAACGAGGAGCTGGGAACAAACCGGCTGTAATTGTAACCGAAACGTAACGCAAAAAATGTTGACACGCGTCCGATTTTGGGGTATGATAAAAGTGGAGTTTTTCGATCGGAGGAATGAAATGTATTATTACATGAAGGGAATCCTGGTGCAGACGGCAGTAAATTTTGCCGTTTTAGACTGCCATGGAGTCGGATATAAAATTTATACCTCGGCAGAAACCCTCCGTTCCCTGCCGAATGCCGGGAGCGAGGTTTTGCTTTATACTTATCTGTATGTCCGGGAGGATACACAGGATCTTTACGGATTTTTCACCCCAGAGGAGCAGGGACTCTTTTTAGAGCTTCTGTCCGTTTCCGGGGTAGGCCCAAAGGCTGCGCTTTCAATCCTGTCTGTCACAACGCCTGCAAGCTTTGCGCTTGCCGTGATTACGAATCAGGTAAAGGTGATCACCAAAGCCTCCGGGGTAGGTCCAAAGCTTGCCCAGCGGATCATCTTAGAGTTGCGCGACAAAATGAAGAATGTAGAAATTCTCACCGGGGACGCGCCGGAAATTGCCGATTCTGCGGCACATTCCGAAGCAGTCAGCGCGCTGATCGTTTTAGGCTATTCGGCACAGGCTGCAGAAAACGCCGTTTCCGGCATTTCAGGAGAGCAGAAAACGGAGGACATCATCCGGGAAGCCCTGAAAAAATTAATGAAGTAGGTGTCATAAATGATTTTTGATGATGAAGAACGTATCATTACCAGTGATTTTATAGAAGAAGACGCTGCAATTGAGGCTGGACTGCGTCCGCGCCAGCTTGCAGAATATATCGGTCAGGAAAAGGTAAAGGGAAATTTACAGATCTATATTCAGGCGGCAAAGGAACGAAAGGAAGCCCTGGATCACGTTCTGCTCTACGGTCCTCCGGGATTGGGAAAAACCACCCTCGCCGGAGTAATCGCAAACGAAATGGGCGTGAATATCAGCATCACCAGCGGACCGGCAATTAAAAAAGACGTAGAGTTTGCGGAGATCTTAACAACCCTTTCCCAGCACGATATTTTATTCAGGGACGAAATCCACCGTCTGAGCCGGATTGTGTAGGAAATTCTCTACCCGGCAATGGAGGATTATGCGCTGGATATTATCATCGGAAAGGGTCCGTCGGCAAAATCTATCCGGCTGGATCTTCCGAAATTTACCCTGATCGGCGCAACCACAAGAGCAGGACTCCTGACCGCTCCCCTGCGCGACCGGTTTGGCGTTCTTTCACGGTTAGAGCTTTACACACCGCAGGAGCTAATGACAATCGTGAAGCGTTCGGCAGGACTTTTGGATGTGGAAATTGATGAGGACGGCGCAAAGGAAATTGCACTTCGTTCACGCGGTACTCCCCGAATTGCCAACCGGCTCTTAAAGCGTGTGCGCGATTTTGCACAGGTACAGTTTCAGGGGCAGATCACCGGAGCAGTGGCAGACGCAGCGCTTGCGCAGATGGAAATAGACCGTTTGGGCTTTGATGAAATTGACCGCAAGATGATCCTTGCCATGGTGAAAAATTTCGGCGGCGGTCCGGTTGGCGTGGAAACGCTCGCCGCAACCATCGGCGAAGAATCCAACACAATTGAGGATGTTTATGAGCCTTATCTTTTACAGCTCGGATTTATCGCAAGAACGCCGCGCGGCAGAGTGGTAACTCCTGAAGCTTATGAGCATTTCGGACTGAAAAGACCAGAAAAGGAAGAATAGCACATGAAAAAAATGATTTTTTTACTGACCGTCCTTGTTTGCTTTTTGACAGGCGGCAGTGTTTTGGCAATGACGCTCGAATATGACGGCGGCGTACATAGCTACACCGGAAACCTATATGATCTGTTTGTAGATGGAAAGCAGGTATCAACTCCGTTAGAGCCAATCATTTTTAACGACCGTGCCTTAGTGCCGGTTCGTGAGGTGATGGAGGCAATGGGCGCCGCCGTCGATTACAAGGACGGAAATATTACCATCACCCAGCACGGCATTTCGATTTTGATGCAGATCGGAAACAGTACCGTTACCGTCAGCGGAGAAAAGAAAACCATTCCGGACAATGTGGCTCCAAAGCTGATTGCAAAGCAGGGAGAAAGCGCGAAAACAATGGTTCCGGTTCGTTTTATTTCCGAAACGCTTGGTTATGCAGTCGATTTTGACGGCAGCTGCATTTCAATTCACGAGCCGGGCGTCACACCGGAAATCAAACGCGAACCAAA
This sequence comes from Clostridia bacterium, assembly GCA_008668455.1. Lineage (GTDB taxonomy): Bacteria > Bacillota > Clostridia > UBA1381 > UBA1381 > RQCD01. The sequence continues at coordinate 9,956 of RQCD01000100.1, read as the reverse complement.
CACGCTCACCGGACTTTACTGTAAGCAAACCGGCGCAACGGTGAAAATATCGGTGACCGCAGAAAAAACGATTACGCAATACAAAAACCTTATTCTGACCGAATCGGGTGTGCTTTATCTGGATATCCCAAACAGCAGCTCACAGCTTCCGTCTAATTCCACAGTAGGAAAGGGCGCAGTCAAGGCGGTTCGGGTCGGCGTTCACGACGGTTATACCCGGATTGCATTAGATGTGCAGAATTTAAAGGATTATACGGCAGAGCTTTCCGATGACCGCAAAACGCTCAGCATTTATACCCTGCAAAGGTCAGACACGAAACAGGAAAAAATTGTGGTCATTGATGCCGGGCATGGCGGGCATGACGGCGGCGCATCTGCCGCATATGACAATGTTTCCTACTATGAAAAGGATCTGACCCTTGCCATTGCACAGCAGACTGCAAAAATTTTAGAGGAAAACGGAGTCAAGACGATTTTGACGCGCAATACCGATGTCTTTTTAGAATTAGCCGACCGCTCTGCGGTTGCCAACAATGCCAACGCGGCAATTTTTTGCAGCGTACATATCAATTCTGTTGATAACGCGCCGCAGGCAAACGGTGTGGAGGTTTACTATGCCAAAACAAACAATGAAAAGGATTACGGCATGACCAGCTCCGAGGTGGCACAAAAGGTTTTGGATCATATCATCAAAAACACCGGCGCAACCAACCGCCGTGTGAAAAGCGCACAGCATGTGGTAACCAGAACCAGCAACATGCCGGCAATTTTAGTGGAATGCGGTTTTATTTCAAACGAAGCGGAACTAAAAAAGATGGAGTCGGCAGATTATCAGTATCTGCTTGCCGCCGGAATTGCCACCGGACTAAAGCAAAGCCTTTCCGGCATTACCGTTCCGACCAGTGATACCATTGTAAAAACAGACGATTTGGGAACGAAATTATAAGAAACGAAGGAACTGTCATGGATAAAAAGGATTTTTATTTCGCCCTGCCGCAGGAGCTGATTGCGCAGGAGCCGATCAAGGATCGGAGCGCCTCCCGGATGCTTTGTCTTGACAAGCACACCGGCGAATTTTCGCACCGGCATTTTTACGATATTGTGGATTTACTCAATCCGGGCGACTGCCTGATTCTCAATAACACAAAGGTACTCCCGGCGCGCCTTTACGGAACAAAAGAGGACACCGGCGCAGCAGTGGAATTTTTGCTGCTGCACAAGCATACTTTAAATGATTGGGAGGTCATCCTGAAGCCGGGCAGGCGCGCAAAGCCGGGTGCAAAATTTGTGTTCGGAAACGGCGAGCTGACCTGCGAGATTTTAGAGGTGATCAATGACGGAAACCGACTGGTTCGTTTCCATTACAGCGGCGTGTTTGAGGAAATCTTAGATCGCCTCGGCGAGATGCCGCTTCCTCCCTACATCACAAAACGCTTAGAGGATAAGGATCGCTATCAGACTGTCTATGCAAAAGCGCCCGGATCGGCGGCTGCTCCCACCGCAGGACTGCATTTTACCAAGGAAATCTTAGAAAAGCTTAAGGAAAAAGGGGTACGAATCGGCGAGGTAACGCTGCACGTCGGATTAGGAACCTTCCGTCCGGTGAAAACGGATAATATTTTAGACCACAAAATGCATTCCGAATTCTATATTTTTCCGCAGGAAACCGCCGAGCTGGTTAACGAAACAAGAAAAAACGGAAATCGGGTCGTTGCAGTGGGAACAACGGCAACCCGCGTGTTAGAAACAGTCGGACAAAACGGATTGCCGCTCTCTGCCGCTACCGGATGGACCGATATTTTCATCTATCCCGGAAAAGAAATCCGCGTGGTGGACGCTCTGATTACAAACTTCCACCTGCCGGAATCCACCCTGATTATGCTTGTGAGCGCCATGGCAGGCAGAGAACACATTCTCGCCGCATATGAAGAAGCCGTCCGCCAGGGCTATCATTTCTTTAGTTTTGGTGATTGTATGCTTATCCATTAACCATTGGCAATGAATGCAAATGATAATTTTTTATTAATTTTTTTGAAAAACTATTTTCTTTTGTGTATTTTTTGTGTATAATAGAGACAGAGGTCATTTGATGAAGCAGAAAGAATTGATTAAGAAGCTCCTCTCTGCCGGATTCTCTTTTGAGCGGCACGGAGGAAATCACGATATATATCGGCGGGGTCTTGAAATTGAGCAAGTACCTCTCCATAAAGAGATCAATGAGAAACTGGCAAAAGCTATTTTAAGGAAATGGAGGATTGAATGATGAAAACAGTATATCCTGCAATTTTTACGCAAACGACAGACGGTTATTTAATTGAAGTACCCAATTTGGAAATATTGACCGAAGGAACTGATATGAAAAATGCCATTGAGATGGCACGAGATGCAATTTCTATTACCATCGTGTCAATGGAGGATCGCAAGCAGACTGTTCCGCCCCCTTCTCCCATTGAATGCATCGACATCAAAAAAGGGACCTTCGCAGACGAGGGAAAAGGATTTGTCTCTCTTGTTGATATTGATACAACAGAATACAGACGAAAAATCGACACAAAGCCTGTCAGAAGAAACGTTTCTCTGCCAAGCTGGCTGAACTACGAGGTAAATGCCGCAGGAATCAACGTATCACGGTTTCTGCAGGATGCCTTAGTAGAAAAGCTGAATCTTCAGCCAAGATCATAACGCAAATAAAAGACCGAATGCAGAAAGGAGCATGAACACATGCCAAGGAGTAAGGAAGAAACAGAAGGCTTCACGCTTTTGGGAAATAAAAAGACAGTCTATCGGTAAGATTATGCACCGGAGGTTTTGGAAACCTTTTTAAACAAGCATCCGGACAACGATTATATGGTGACATTCGACTGCCCGGAATTTACGTCGCTGTGTCCGATTACGGGGCAGCCGGATTTTGCAAAAATCCGTATCAACTACATTCCGAATGAACGAATGGTAGAAAGCAAATCTTTAAAGCTATACTTATTTAGTTTCCGCAACCGCGGAGATTTTCATGAGGACTGCATGAATATTATTATGAAAGACCTTGTGGCGCTGATGCAGCCGAAATATTTGGAGGTGAAGGGTATTTTCACACCGCGCGGCGGCATTTCCATTTACCCGTTCGCAAATTACGGAGAACCGGGAACTAAGTATGAAAAAATCGCAGAGGAAAGACTCTTTGCACAGCTATCACAATACTAAAGGGGACATAAAAATGAATCGAAAAGCATTAGTTGTCCTGTCCGGCGGACAGGACTCAACCACCTGCCTGTTCTGGGCAATCAGACAATACGGACACGACAATGTATCTGCCATCGGCTTTGACTACGGTCAGCGGCACAAATTAGAATTAACCTGCGCACAAAACATCTGCAGGGATGAAAACATTCCGTTTGAAATCGTAGCAACACCAATCATCAGCCAGCTAAGCGCAAATTCTCTGACGCGCGAGGATATTCCGGTGGAGGAGAAAAAGCCGGAGGGCGCACCGCCGAATACCTTTGTTGAGGGACGGAATCTGCTCTTTTTAAGCTATGCGGCAATCTATGCAAAAACACACGGGATCACCGATCTGATAACCGGAGTCTGCGAAACCGATTTTTCCGGCTATCCGGACTGCCGCGACGCATTTGTAAAATCCTTGAACGTGACGCTAAACCTGGCAATGGACTATCCGTTTGTGATCCACACACCGCTGATGTGGCTGGACAAAAAGCAAACCTGGGAATTAGCAGACGAGCTGGGTGTGTTAGATTTAATCTACCACAAAACACTGACCTGCTATAACGGTGTGATCGGCGAGGGCTGCGGTCACTGCCCCTCCTGTTATCTGCGCCGGAGAGGGTACGAAGAATATATGGAAAGCAAGGAAAAAAAGAATGTATGAAGTGATAAAAAAGCTGGAAATCAGCGCAGCACATAAGCTGAATCTAGCCTACCCGTCCAAATGCACCGAGCTGCACGGACACAACTGGCTGGTAACCGTCTATCTGCGCGGAGATACCTTAAATGAGAACGGTATGCTGATGGACTTTACCCACATCAAAAAAAAGGTGCAGGATCGGTTTGACCACAAGGTGATCAACGATGAGGTTTCCTTTAACCCCACCGCCGAAAATCTGGCGCACTTTATCTGCGAGGATTTAGGAAAGCTTTGCTATCGGGTGGATGTGCAGGAAAGCGAAAACAACACCGCCTCCTATTATCGCGATTAACAGGGGACATACAAAGAAGGGGACATACAAATGATATATCGTGTTGTCGAAATTTTTGACAGTATTGACGGCGAAGGAATCCGAACCGGTCAGCCGGTTTCCTTTGTCCGTCTTGCCGGATGCAATTTAAGATGCAGCTACTGCGATACCCTCTATGCGCTCTACGGAGAAGCAGAGCCCTGCCGGTATACCGAAATGACAGAAAAGGAAATTTTAGAAAAGCTGAACCCCTCCTATCGCCGCGTCACCCTAACCGGCGGCGAACCGCTGATTGCAGAGGGGATAGCCGATTTGGTAAGCCTGATGATGCAGAGCGGCTTTGAAGTGAATATCGAAACAAACGGCGCGGCAGCGCTGCGCCCTTTTGAGGAAAAACTCAAAGACCGGAAAAAGCTTTTTTATACCATTGATTATAAGCTTCCGTCCAGCGGCATGGAGGAGAAAATGCTTTGGGAGAATTTCCTCCTCTTAGAGGATCGGGACGTGATTAAATTTGTGGTCGGAGACGAAAGGGATATAAAAGTAATGTTGGATGTGCTTTCCCGGTTATCTGCACAAAGAGCATCCATGCCGCACATCTTTATCGGTGCGGTTTACGGTTCTTATGACGCGCAAAAATTAGTGAAGCTGATATTATCCGAACCGCTTTTGCAGAACGCGCGTTTTCAGGTTCAGCTGCACAAAATTATCTGGGATCCGGACAAACGCGGAGTATAACGTCCGATACAGGCAACAGAATGGAGATTGAAATGAAACAGGAATTCAACCAGAAAAAAATTGCTTCTTTAATAAAGGAACTCCTAAAGGAGCTGGGAGACGATCCGGAGCGCGAGGGATTAAGGGAAACGCCGGAACGTGTTGCCCGGATGTATGCCGAGGTTTTGGAGGGCATGCGCTATTCTAACGGCGAGATTGCCGAAATGTTTGATAAATGCTTTACCGATGTCCAGACGCACGATTTAGTCCTGGTCAAGGACATTGAGGTATTCAGCTTTTGCGAGCATCATTTAGCGCTGATGTACAATATGCGTGTTCATGTCGGTTATATTCCAAAGGATCGCGTGATCGGTCTTTCCAAAATCGCCCGGATTGCCGATATGGCGGCAAAGCGTCTGCAATTGCAGGAGCGTCTTGGCTGCGACATTGCCGAGATTATGCAAAGGGTGTTAAAAACCGAGGACGTCATTGTGGTGATTGAAGGAGAACACAGCTGCATGACTGCGCGCGGAATCAAATCCCGGAACGCAAAGACGCGAACAGCAGCCATCCGCGGTATTTTTGAAACGGATAACCAGCTGCGCAGCGAGGTATACAGTCTTTTGAAGTAAGTTTTGAACAGATTAAACAAAAAGAAAAAATTTTAAAAAGAAAACTTGTATAGTTTGGATTGATATGTTACAATAAACTTATACAGTTTTTTTTTCATTCTTTACAAGGAGGTAATCTATGAAACTCAGTGCAGTAAAAGAGATTTTAAGCGCCGATCTGCTCACACCGGAGGAAGGGCTGGAAAATGAAGTGTTTTCTGCCTGCGGCTGCGACCTGATGAGCGATGTTCTTGCATTCGTCAAGGACCGCGCTCTGCTTCTGACCGGACTGATGAATCCGCAGGTGGTCAGGACAGCGGAAATGATGGATATTGGGTGTATCGTCTTTGTGCGCGGGAAAACACCTGAGGAGGCTCTGATCCGCCTGGCAGAATCCAAAGAGATTGTTCTCATGCGTACAGAAGCTCCGCTTTATATTGCCTGCGGAAAGCTCTACCAAGCCGGCTTAGTCGGCAAGGAAAGGGGCGGCGCATGATGGAACCTCTGCATCTGCACTACGAGGTGGACGGCAGCGATTTTACCCTTGCAGGAGAAACCTCCAGCAAGGTGAAAAAAATGCTCAGCAAGCTCGGCTTTGCACCGGAGACCATCCGGCGCACCGCAATTGCGATGTATGAGGGGGAAATCAATATGGTGATCCACGCAAACGGCGGACATATTGATGTGGATATTCTGCCGGATCGTGTGATCTGCATCCTGCAGGATACCGGTCCGGGAATCCCGGACGTGGAAAAGGCGATGCAGGAGGGATTTTCCACCGCAAGCAATCAGGTACGCGAATTGGGCTTTGGCGCAGGCATGGGTCTGCCGAACATGAAAAAATATACTGACGACATGAAAATCGACACAATTCTCGGTCAGGGAACCTGCGTAACCCTCACCATTCTGACGAATCATTAAGAAAGAAGGGTTGATATGACGAAAAGAAGTCATTCCGTAACCTTAGATCAATCCGTCTGCACCGGATGTACCAATTGTCTGAAACAATGTCCGACTCAGGCAATCCGTGTGCAGAACGGAAAGGCAAAAATCCTAACTGAACGATGTATCGACTGCGGAGAATGTATCCGCGTTTGTCCTTATCATGCAAAAAAAGCAGTCACCGACCCTATGGATCTGATGGAGCAATACCGCTATCGGGTGGCATTGGTTGCCCCTGCATTCTACGGACAGTTTTCAAAGGCAGAACAAATCGACGTGATTTTATCCTCTCTTTTGGAAATCGGCTTCGACGATGTTTGGGAGGTGGCACAGGGAGCAGAAATCATTAGCCATAAAACGAGAGAGCTATTGGCATCCGGCGAGCTTTTAAAGCCGTCTATTTCCTCTGCCTGTCCGGCTGTTGTCAGCCTGATTGCCGTTCGCTTTCCAAATTTGATTCCGCACATTATTCCGCTCCGCTCCCCCATGGAGGTGGCGGCAAGAGAGGCACGGCATGCTATCTCGGAAAAAACCGGGATTCCGGCATCGGAAATCGGTATTTTCTTTATCAGTCCCTGTGCAGCAAAGGCGACTGTGGTAAAATATGCGTCCAACGTTGAAAAATCAGAGGTGGACGCAGTTTTCTCGATGAAGGATGTATACTTAAAAATTGCGCACCAGATCAGTCGGATTTCTGCGGAGCATATCAGGCATCTGAGCCTCTCCGGCGCAGAGGGCGCACTCTGGGCAACCGCCGGTGGAGAGGCGCGTGCCACGCACGTAGACCGGAAAATCGCCGTGGACGGAATCCATGATGTGATTAAAATTTTAGAAGCAATTGAGGACGGAAAGCTGTCCGATATTGAATATGTGGAGGCATTGGCATGTCCGGGCGGCTGCGTTGGCGGACCTTTGAATGCAGAAAACAATTTTGTGGCAAATTCACGCATCAAATGGATCTCAAAGGAGCTGCCGCAAACCGGAGCGAAAACCGAAACCGAAGAAAACGTATTCTGGGATCATCCGGTTGTGTATCGATCCGTAATGAATTTAGATTCGGATATTTCCCGCGCGATGCAGATGGCAATGGAAATTGAAACCATCTGCGAACGGCTTCCGATGCTGGACTGCGGCTCCTGCGGCGCGCCGAGCTGCCGGGATTTGGCGGAGGATATTGTGCGCGGATTTGCAAGCGAAAACGACTGTATTTTCCGGCTTCGTGAAAAAATCAGCGCCTTAGCGCGCGAAATGGTGGAATTAGATACCAGCAGAAAGAGGGGATCAAAATGAACGTTGAAACACTTTCCAGGACGGTCGGCGCAAAAATTGTATGCGGAAAAGATCACGCGAAAAAGGAGCTTTCCGGCTGCTATATCGGAGATCTTTTAAGCCTTGCCATGAGCCGGATCCAAGCCGGGAACATCTGGATCACAATCCAGACAAACATTAATATCGCGGCTGTTGCAAGCTTAACCGAGGCAGGCTGCATTCTGCTTTGCGATTCCTGCACGCCGGATGAGAATACCGCCGAGCGTGCAGACCGCGAGGGGATTCCGGTTTTAGTTTCGGAAAAATCTGCCTATGCGCTTGCCAGGGAGCTATCAGGAGCAGGCATATGAGATACTTTTACGATCTGCACCTCCACTCTGCCCTCTCTCCCTGCGGAGATGAGGACATGACGCCGAATAATATTGTCAATATGGCGCTTTTAAAGGGGCTGGACATCATCGCGCTTTCCGATCATAACAGCGCCGGAAATCTGCGTGCCGTCGCCAAGGCAGCCGGCAGCCGGCTTTTAGTGATTCCGGCAATTGAGGTGGAGAGCGCAGAGGAGGTGCATATTGTCTGCTATTTTCCAAGCGTTGACCGGGCAGAGCAGTTTTCAGAGGAGCTAAAAGCACAACTGCCGCCGATTGAGAACCGACCGGATATTTTCGGCAGACAGCTTTATCTGAACGAAAAAGACGAGGTTATGGGCGAGGAGCATCAGCTTTTGGTCTGCGCGTCCGGACTTTCGATTGAACAGGTATTTTCCCTGACATCGAACTATGGCGGCGCTTCCGTGCCGGCGCATATTGACCGGTCAAGCAGCAGTATCCTATCCAATCTCGGCTTCATCCCGCCCGATCTGCCGGTCTCCGCTTTAGAAATTACCGCAAAAGGACGCGCCGAGCTGGAGCAGAAATATGCCGGCTTCCGGATTCTGACCAATTCGGACGCACACTATTTAGAGGACATTGCCGAGCCGGAATTCAGCCTGGATTTAGAAGAAAAGAGCATTGACTGTTTTCTGCATTATTTATGGGGAAAATAACAGAAAACATACAGAAATTGAATACATATGTGCAAATATGACGAAAAATCTTTAATGTTTTTGTGGAAAAGAGAGTAATATATTTTTTTCGTAAAATGCACTGTATTTTTGTTGTCAGAAATGATATAATTGATATGTTAAAATGGTATAATGTATTTATTTTGCAGCATTTTATATTGAACAGGAGGTTTCTTGATGGAGAAAAAACACACATTGCCGTTTAACGGCACAGAGGAGCAGAAAGCTCAGCTGATGGAAGTGATTGCAAAACACAAGGGTCAGCAGGGCGCAACCATCCCGGTTCTGCATGAAGCACAAGACATTTACGGCTATCTGCCGATTGAGGTGCAGGAGATGATTTCCGAGGGCTTAGGGGTACCCTTAGCAGAAATCTATGGAATTGTCACGTTTTATACGCAATTCTCTCTGAACCCAAAGGGCAGATATCAGATTGGCGTCTGTCTTGGCACAGCATGCTATGTCAAGGGTTCGGGGGACATTTTGGAAAAAATCAAATCGATTCTGGAAATTGACGTGGGCGAATGCTCCGCAGACGGTAAATTCTCGCTGGACGCAACCCGCTGCGTCGGCGCATGCGGTTTAGCGCCGGTTGTCACGATTAATGATGACGTTTACGGCAGACTGACCGTAGACGAGATTGCCGGAATCCTGCAAAAATACGAATAAAAAGGCTGGGTGCAAAGCATGAAAGAGCTTTCCTTACATATCATCGACATTCTGCAAAATTCCATCACCGCCGGTGCAACGCTCATCACACTGAACATATTGGAGGATGAGGCGGCGGATCTTCTGTCCTTTACAATTACCGACAACGGCTGCGGCATGGATCAGGAGATGGTAAAAAGAGTGATTGACCCGTTTACTACCGGGCGAACCACACGCAGAGTCGGATTGGGGATACCGCTTTTAAAGCTTGCAGCAGAAAACACCGGCGGCGGAATCACGCTGACCTCAAAGGTCGGTGAGGGAACTGTCATCACAGCGCGGTTTGGTTATCATCATATTGACCGTGAACCGCTCGGAGACATGGCGGAAACCGTTCACCAAGCTGTCACCGCACACGAGGAGATTGCGCCCACCGGACACTGTCTGGAGCATAGACTGCATCACTTACACTTATCCGGATCAATCTCATATTTTGACAGCGCCTTGCAGACACCT
>RQCD01000044.1 GCA_008668455.1 Clostridia bacterium | reverse complement strand
GTTCGGGAAAATGTGCAAAACCATTCTTTTAATCTCCATTCCGATTTCTCTGGGCGGTATTATTTCTGCCATTAACCGGATTGTGGACACAGCAACCATCACGCGCGGCATTCAGCTTGCGTTTGCGGCGATGATTCCGGCACACGGCAAGGTGGCGGAAATTCTGAATCCAACCATGGCAGAGCTGACAAAGGAGGCGGTTCGTCTGTCCGGAGAGCTTGGAAAAAGCGACACACTTTTAAATCTGCCGATTGCTATGAATATTGCCTTTGCAACCGTCTTGGTGCCATCCATTGCAGGGGCGCTGAAGGTGGGGAACAAAAATGAAGCAAGCGAGAAAATCTCCTATTCCTTTCTGATCTCCATTCTGATCATTTTCCCCTGCGCCGTTGGCTATATTACATTGGCAAAGCCAATTTATCAGCTGATTTATCATAACAGCGCATCCGGATATGATCTTTTGCAGATCAGCTCGATTGCCTTAATTTTTATTGCGCTCAATCAAACTATTTCCGGCTCATTGCAGGGAATCGGCAAGGTTTACGCACCGGCAACCGGACTGTTTATCGGTTGTGTGGCAAAGTTTATTCTAAACGTCATTTTGATCCGTCAGCCATCCATCAACATCTACGGTGCGCCGATCAGCTCAATTGCCTGCCAGGTAATCTCCTTTAGCTATGGCTTTACGGTTCTCTGCCGGCATACGTCCATCCGGCTGAGTCTGAAAAAATATATCCTGCTGCCGCTTGCTGCTGCCTGTGCAATGGGAGTCAGCGCACTGTTATGCTATTATGGCGTGATGGCGGTTTGCCCGGTCAATATCATTGCTCTCTTTGCAGCCATTCTGGCGGCAATGATCATTTATCTTTCCCTGGTATTCGGACTGCGGATTATGAGCGTGGACGAAATTATGCAGCTGCCTGCCGGAGCACAGCTCCTTAAAATATTGAAAAAAATCGGATTCTACAAAAATCAGGAGGTAACATTATGAAACCAGTGTTATTAAACCCGGCATTTAAAGACTATCTCTGGGGCGGAACACGCTTAAAAACAGATTTCAACAAAAAAAGTGATTTGGACATCGTAGCAGAAAGCTGGGAGCTTTCCACACACCCGGCAGGGGAAAGCGCCGTTGCAGACGGAGAATATGCAGGTCTGACGCTTTCTGCCTATATTGAGAAAATCGGCAGGAAGTATTTAGGAAAAAATGCACTTGCATTTGACTATTTTCCGCTTTTAATAAAGTTTATTGATGCAAAGAAGGATCTTTCCATTCAGGTTCATCCGAATGACGAATATGCAAAGGAGCATGAAGGAGAATACGGAAAAACCGAAATGTGGTACATTTTAGACTGTGAGGAAGGCGCATACCTTTACTATGGTTTTAACCGCGTGATCACCAAGGAGGAATACCGGCAAAGAATCGCAGACAATACGTTAATTGAGGTATTAAACCGTGTACCGGTGAAAAAGGGAGATGTCTTTTTCATTGAGGCAGGAACAGTGCATGCAATTTGCAGCGGCATTGTGATCTGTGAAATTCAGCAGAATTCAAACACAACCTACCGTGTTTACGACTACGACCGCCGCGACGCAAACGGAAACACACGTCCGCTCCATATTGAACAGGCAATTGCCGTTTCCAGCCTCTGCCCGCCGCCGGCGCATACCGAAAAGAATACCGCCGGAGACTGTACGCTTTCCTCCTGCAAATACTTTACGGTGAAAAAATATGTGGTGGACGGCGAAAAAAACCTGTCTGTCACCCCGGACTGTTTCCAGTCTCTGATTGTTGCAGACGGGTGCGGAACGCTGAAATTTGACGGTGAAACAATTCCTTTCAAAAAGGGAGACAGTATTTTTATCCCGGCACAATCCGTCGATTATCAACTGACCGGCTGCTGTGAAGTGATTCTTTCCTATGTCTGACGCTTGACATTTCCGACATTCCGGAGTATAATAAAAAGTGAATTGGGGGTCAAGCTTATGGAACACTCACACTGCGAATATTGCCGGTACAACACCGGAATTTTAGATAAATTAAAAAACGAGCCGCCAACCGAGGAAATGGTCAACAGCCTTTCAGAAGTGTTTAAGGTTTTTGGCGACAGTACCAGGATCCGGATTTTGTGGGTACTGTTTGACCGCGAGGTCTGTGTTTACGACATTGCCCAGACACTCGGCATGACACAGTCTGCCATCAGCCATCAGCTGCGTGTGCTAAAACAGGCGCGCCTTGTCCGGGCAAAGCGCGTCGGAAAAAACACCTTTTATGCGCTGGATGATGACCATGTCAAGCGCATTATTGAACAAGTGATGATTCACATTAGCGAATAGCCTGATAAGCCGCAGTGAGCAGAGTTTTGTCCGTATCATGGCAAAACAGCTCCTGCGCTTTTTCATAGCTGCACCAACGGTACTCTGCCACTTCTTCCTCCTGTATCAGAATTTCCTCTCCTCCGTATTCGGATAGAAAATACACAGCGTCTTTTTCCACACCCGGCCTGGGACTATAGTGAACAGCATACCGGAAGTCGCCAAACCGTCTCATCCGGATGCCCGTTTCTTCTAAAAGCTCCCGGCAAGCGGTTTCCTCCTCGGTTTCTGCTTCCTCAACATGCCCTTTTGGGAATCCCCAGTGTGCATCTGAAACAAATTTCTGATTTAAAATCAATAAGAATTCAATTTCTTCTTTTTTGCGGAACACGACGCATCCGCACGATTTTTCATAGTTCATGGCTTAATCCTTTCTATCCGGTCACCTTTGACTAAAAATGCATTCTCAGACAAATTGATCATTGGCTGGTCGTTCAGAGAATCGGTATAAAATTCTTCAATCCTTGTATCGCCGTACCGTTCGCGAAATTCCTTTGCTTTATTCTCATGATAGCACAAAAACTCTAGCTTCCCCGTCTTGAGGTTGATTTCCGTACAGATGTAATGCCGGATTCCGATTCTCCGGAAAATCTCCCGCATGAGAAATCCAAGCGACGCAGTAATAATCAGATCATCCTCCCGCTGCTGTGCGCAGTAAAACGGCTTGATTTTATGCTCATTCTGATCCCAGAATTCCACCACCCAATCCTCCAGACGTTCTGCTTTTTGAAGTATCTCATACGCCACGCGCTCTGCCGACTCGGTCAGCTCCCGGATACTGGTTTTACACCGTTTATACCGGATCAGCTTTCTAAGCATCAGCGGAAGATATTTCAGATAAGACGGCTTTTTCCGGATACAAAACAGAAAAAAATCGAAAACGCTCTCTCCGTCGTAAATTGTATTGTCAAAATCGTAAACGCGCAAGCTGCACCCTCCTCATGAAACCAGCGGCTTAATAATGCCGAACGCTAAAAGCGACATAATCAGACCGGCTGTTAAAACCCCAAGAAAAATCCAGGGGAGAGAATCTCGGAGCTTCATCCGGAACAGCGATGCGATCAGCGCACCTGTCCAGGCGCCGGTGCCGGGAAGCGGAATGGCAACAAATAAAAACAAACCGATCCTTCCATATTTCTGGATCTGATCTGATTTTGACATTGCCTTATTTTCCAGTTTTTCTGCCAGACCGCGTGCACGCGTTTTCTTCATCCAGCCGAAAATCTTATCAATAAACAAAAGTACAAACGGAATCGGGAGCATATTCCCGATCACTGAAATAATAAATGTGGGCAGAAACTGCATTTTTAAGAATCCTGCCGCTAAAATACTTCCGCGCAGCTCCAGAATCGGAAAAAGCGAAATAATAAATACAATCAGCTCCTTGGGGATTCTCCCCGAAAAAATTCCAACGATAGCCTGTACCAATG
>RQCD01000211.1 GCA_008668455.1 Clostridia bacterium | reverse complement strand
GTCACAGCGTCTAAGCCGCATCCAAAGGAATTTAACTGAATCAAATCCAGGCGCGGATTTTTCGTCACCTCTGCCGCCGCTTTATAGAGCCGTGTGTGGTATGCCCACTGATCCACTACACGGATGCTTCTTCGTAAGTCTCCCAAATGTGCAATACTGTCCTCGGTCAGAACGGCAAAACCAAAGGAGGTGATCATTTCCGGAATCCCGTGGTTGATTTCTGAATCCACATGATAAGGTCTGCCGGCTAACACGATGCCGTGACGGTCGTGTTCTTCCAGCCATAAAAGCGCACGTTCGCCCTCTTTCCGGATATCGTCCTTGTAGTGTGCAAGCTCGGAAAATGCAGCGTCTGCCGCCTTTTTGATTTCTTTTTGGTCAATTCCGTATTCTGCAAGAGTCTTTTGCATCTGCTCAACAAAGGATTTTCGGTCTGCCAGATTCACAAACGGATGTAAAAAGCTGATCCGCGCCTCCCGGAGTGTATCCATATTATTGGCGATTACTTCCGGATAGGACGTAACAATCGGGCAGTTATAATGGTTATCTGCCTCCGGGTATTCAATCCGTTCGTAAGGAATACAGGGGTAGAAAATTGTAGTAATCCCCATATCCAAAAGCGACTGAATATGTCCGTGTACCAGCTTTGCAGGATAGCATGCCGATTCAGACGGAATCGATTCCATCCCTCGTTCATACACCTCATGTGAGCTGTCCGGAGAAAGAACCACCCGGAAACCGAGCGTGTGAAAAAAGGTAAACCACAGCGGATAATTTTCGTATAGATTCAGAACGCGCGGAATCCCGATTGTTCCATAGCGTGCCTCCTCCTGCTCCAGGGGCGTATAATCAAAGGTACGCTGATATTTATACTGATAAAGATTTGGAATCTTCTCTTTTGTTTTCGCAATTCCAGCGCCGCGCTCACAGCGGTTACCTGAAATAAACCGGCTGCCGTCCGGAAATTTTGTAACGGTCAGCTGGCAATGATTTGGGCAGATTCCGCAATGGGTCAGCGTATTTTCATAGGAGAACCGATCCAGTTCTTCTCTGCTTAAAAGGTTTGCCCTCTCTTTTTTTGCACGGTCGCGTGCGATCAATGCCGCACCGAACGCCCCCATAATTCCGGCAATATACGGTCGGATCACTTCCTGTTCCGCAGTTAGTTCAAAGGCGCGCAGAATTGCATTATTGTAAAATGTGCCGCCCTGCACAACAATTTTCTCTCCCATTTTGGAAGTGTCACGCAGCTTGATTACCTTATAGAGCGCATTCCGGACAACGGAATAGGAAAGCCCGGCACTGATGTCGCCGACTGTCGAGCACTCCTTCTGCGCCTGCTTCACACGTGAATTCATCAAGTCGTTACAGCGTGTACCTAAATCAATCGGACTTTCTGCCCTCTCTGCCTCCTCGGCAAATTCCTGCACGCTGCATCCTAACGATTCTGCAAAGGTCTGAATAAAGGATCCGCACCCGGAGGAGCATGCTTCGTTCAGCATGATTGAGTCAATCACGCCGTCCTTGATTTTCATACACTTCATATCCTGTCCGCCGATATCAATAATAAAATCAACCCCCGGCTGAAAAAAACTTGCCGCACGGTAATGCGCAATTGTTTCTATTTCGCCCTCCGGAATCCGAAGCGCCGCCATCATCAGCGCCTCTCCATAACCGGTTGCACAGGCATTCTGAATATATGCCCCCTCCGGCATCTGATCGTAAATATCCTTTAAAATGCGGATTCCGCATTCAATCGGACTGCCCTCATTTTTTCCGTAATAGCTATATAAAATCCGTCCCTCCGGGTCGGTCAGAACCGCTTTGACAGTGGTGGAACCAATATCCATTCCCAAAAAGGTTTCTCCCCAAGCCTCGGAAAGCTTTCCACGCTTTGCAACCGCCTTTTCATGCCGCATCAGAAAATCCTGCTTTTCCTGCTCATTCAAAAAGAGCGGACGCATGCGCATAACCTCACTCCTGACTGCCTTTGCCGCCTTTAATTCCTCTAAAAGCTTGGGAACATTCGTTCTTCCGCTCTCTGCTGAAAGCGCCGCTCCCAATGCCACAAACAGCTGTGCATTTTCCGGCGTCTGAAAGCTTTCTGCGTGTTCGGAAAGCGTTTCGGAAAACTGTTTCCGAAGCTGCGGAAGAAAATAGAGCGGACCGCCTAAAAAGACAATATTGCCGCGGATTCGTCTGCCCTGCGCCAGTCCGCTGATCGTCTGCGTTACCACCGCTTGCAGAATGGACGCTGCAACATCCTCTCTTGCCGCGCCTTCATTTAAAAGCGGCTGCACATCGGATTTTGCAAATACACCGCACCGCGCCGCAATCCGGTAGAGATGTTCATGCTTTTCCGCTAAGTCGTTAAGACCCTTTGTATCCGTCTTTAAAAGGAGCGCCATCTGATCTAAGAAAGATCCCGTACCCCCGGCACAGGTTCCGTTCATTCTCTGCTCCATGCCATCGGTTAAGAAAAGGATTTTCGCATCTTCTCCGCCCAGCTCAATCACAACATCTGTATCCGGCAGTGCATGGAGTACCGCTGCTTTGGTTGCAATGACCTCCTGCACAAACGGAATGTTTAGCATGTTTGCTAAAAGCAGTCCCCCTGAGCCTGTGATACTCACACAAAAATCCAGATCGCCAATTGCCTCATATGCCTTTTCCAACAGCTGCTCCACCGTACTCTTTATATCCGAATAATGCCGCATATATGCAGAAAAAATAATGTTCTCCTCCTCCAGCAAAACTGCCTTCACCGTCGTAGCGCCAACGTCTGTCCCAATATATCTCATCTCGATCCCTCATATCTAAAAAATTTGTCCCATTTTATATTATAATAGTACTTTCGACGATAAGAATCTAGTGT
>RQCD01000105.1 GCA_008668455.1 Clostridia bacterium | reverse complement strand
GTTTATATGCCTTTCCGGATTGACCACTGGATTGTCATGGCTGTGTTATTATAAGGCTTTGCAGGACGGTCAGGCAAGTGTAGTTGTGCCGATTGATAAACTGAGTATTCTGGTGACGATTGCTTTTTCTTACTTTGTGCTGAAAGAAAAGCTGACGAAAAAATCCATGATTGGTCTTGTTCTGATAACTGCGGGAACGCTGCTGCTGGTAAAATAATAGATTATGATACGTACATCTTCGGATGTGCGTATTTTTTATATAAGTTTTAATGCCATTTTATCTTTTGTTTATAATTGGGTTAGCGTTAGTTTATTGTGTGGTTTTATAATAAAGTCAACCTCGAAAGAGGAAAACAACGAAAGGAATGATTTAAATGAAAGCAAAGAAAATAACAGCAGCTTGCATGGCAGCAGGTTTGGCACTGATGGGAACGGCAGGTGTTGTTTCCTATGCAGCAGGTAATCCATATGAGAATTACAAATCGGCTGTAGTAAATACCATCAGCGAGGACAATCTGACTGTCAATGCCGCTGTTCAGATGAAGCAGAATGGAAAAGTCATTGCAAGCGGCAGTGCAGTTTATGAAAAGGCTGTCGGAGTTCAGTATGCAGGCATTACAGCAGATGTCTCAGGACAAAGTATGGTACAAGAGGAGTATTCCGACTGTAATATAAAAGTCAAAAGCGACGGCAGCAGATACACCGAAAAAAGCCGCAAGGAAAAGCGTGATGAAAACGAGATGCTTACTCCTAATATGATTAAGCTTGCAGAAATGACAGCGGATTTGTTTGTGGGAGATCTGAGCAATCAGTTCGTTTCACACGGTGATACGATTTCAGTGTCGCTGACCGATGTTCAGATTCCGGAGATTGCAAATGTGGCCGCTTCCGCCTTTACGGAGATGAACGCAGGAACAAATAATGAAAACGGCAAAAATGATTTAGGAGATATACTGCTGCAGGAATTTCCTATTACGCAGAATGCCAGAATTGAAAGCGTCACCATGGATGCAGACATTGCAAAAGGAAATTTGTCTGCACAGAATATGACAATTGTTATCAGCGGTCAGACATCGGATGGCAAAGATACACAGATTGATATTACAATAAATGCAAATGTTTCAGATATCGGCTCTACAACACCGCAGATGATAGACACATCATCTCTGCAAAAATCATCTTCGCTCGAAAATGAGAATGATGATTGATTTATACTAGGCTCTCAAAAGCCTTTGGCTTTTATGCTGTGTTTGCAATAGAGGGCAGTATATAACAGAAATTGTTTCCCGAAAAAATTAACCGCCGGATTTTTTCGGCGGCTTTCGGGGAAAATATAGGAGTGGTAAAAATGTATGCAATAGAAGCAATAAATCTTACCAAAAAGTATAAAAATCAGCGTGGAGCAGAAAATATATCCCTAACAATAGAACAAGGTGAAATTTACGGTTTGTTAGGACCAAACGGATGCGGAAAAACAACCATCATGAAGATGCTCGTTGGGTTGCTTCATGCAGATAGCGGAGAATTCAGAATATTTGAAAAAAAGCCTGATGAGGAAATTGATGTCATGTCGCAGGTGGGCTGTATGATTGAAAATCCGGTTTTTTATCCATATCTGACAGCATATGAAAATTTGAAAATTCTGCTTAGGTTTTATCCGGAACTTTCACAAAAGCGAATTGATGAAGTCCTGGAGGAACTGGAGCTTACCAAATATAAGGATGAACCTGTTGGAAAATTCTCAATGGGAATGAAACAGCGGCTGGGCTTTGGAGCGGCAATCCTGCACAAACCAAAACTACTTATTCTGGACGAACCTACAAATGGATTGGACATAAAAGGAACAGCAAAAATACGTCATATTCTGAAAGCATATACACAAAGCGGAGGTACGATTCTGATTTCCAGTCATATTGCAGACGAAATTCAGCGTATATGTACAAAGGCCGCAGTTATGATGGATGGTAATATCATAGATAAAAGCAGTATAACTAATGCTATTATAGAATACGGAAGCGTAGAAGACTATTATTTACATATTATAAATGAAAAGGAGGCAGCAGAATGAATACATTGTGCATTTGTTCAAAAAATGAAATCTATAAAATATTTCAAAGAAAAAAGTATTGGATTATTCTGACTGTCACATTGGGAATTACGGTATGCGGAGCATTAATCGGGTTGATTTCAAACAGTATTATTTCATTTTCTTCACAGAATTATCCTTATGTAATTCTTTCACTATGCTGTAATGTATTTGTCCCCTTTACAGCGTTAATGCTTTCATCTGATTTGATTTCAAGTGAATGTGAGCGAAATGAATTGAGATTTCTTTTAACAAAACATGCCAGCCGTACAGAACTTCTTTTCGGCAAGCTTGCGGCAGTAATTGTTTATGAGTTTTTCCTGACTGCTGCAAATGTGATTGCAGCGTTAATATTCAGTCTGATATTTTCAGGCTTTACATCAGTAAATATATTTGCCGTTCTGATGTCAGTCGTCATTACAGTAATTCCAATAGCAGCTTTTGTTTCTTTTGCAGGTATTATATCTGTATTCTGCAAAAACGGAATATCTGCCTTTGGGATGGGAGTTGCAGCTTATGGCGGATTTACGCTTCTGGGGCTTGTTTTTTCAAAAATCAGCAGCTCGATTTTTACAAGCTATCTTACACTGTATAAAATGATTATCGGACAGAATGTACCGG
>RQCD01000132.1 GCA_008668455.1 Clostridia bacterium | reverse complement strand
TTTACAATCGGCGGTCTGCGTCCAACCTCTGCTCCTGACTGATATGCTCCGTAATATTCGTCAATATCCTTACTGAATTTCCGGTTTAAGAGATGGAGCGGAATATGCTGCGGACAAACGCGCGAGCATTCGCCGCAGTCGGTACATCTTCCGACAACGTGGAACGCGCGGATAATGTGGAACATTTTTTCCTCAAAGGAGTTTGCAGCCGCTTTGTTTTCCACACCGGAGTTCGGATTGTCAAACACGCACTTTTCGCAGGTGCATGCCGGACAAACGTCCCGACAGGCATTGCAGCGGATACAGCGTGAAAGCTCGTTCTGCCAGAACGCAAAGCGTTCATCCGGCGTCATTTTCTCTAAACGCTCCACCTCGTCAAAGCGTCCGGAAGCTAACACCTCGCCGTCTGTGCCTAACAATTCGTCATAAGCAACATGCTTTTTCGATTTACAGTTTTTGCAACGCTCGGAGAGCATTTCCGCTGCCGGGAGTGTGACCGTGCCGTCGTAGAGTGTTTCTACAACAACCTGATCGCCCTCGCTGCGGACAGAGGCAATTCCCTCTGCGCTGTCCTTAATGCGGTTGGTATCTAACATTCCCCCGCACGGAACGCCCACGGCATAAACTCTTTCCCGGTCAAAACGATGCTCGGATAAAAGCTGGTTAAAGCTGTAGGTATCGCACGGCTTTAAGAATACTAATACCTTGTTTTCACTTTTTCCGGTTTCCCGGATCAGATATTTTGAAAAGTTTGCGCCGCAGAAATCGTTCCAGACAAAGGACGCTAAATCCTCTGCGCTCCGGAACACCGCCGGCGTTACGTCATAGTCAAATTCTCCTTTCTTCCAGCCTAAAACCCGGTCTACTGTGCCGGCGTCTAAAAGCTCGGAAGCCTTGGATATGAGAATTTCGCGTTTTATTTCTTGCATCGCAAATCCTCCAGTCTCTTGTTTTCACCCAGAGAAGCAACCTTCTCTGCAAAGTCGTTCATTGTTGCGGCAAACTTTGCGCCCTCAGCCGCACTGACCCATTCCACACGGGTACGCTCTCTCTCGATGCCGAGATAATCGAGCATGGAGAAAAGCAGCGCCATACGGCGGCGCGTATAGTAGTTGCCGGAAGTATAGTGGCAGTCGCCCGGATGGCATCCGCAGAGAATCACACCGTCTGCTCCGCGCTGAAAGGCACGGAGAATGAACATCGGATTCACTCTGCAGGAGCAGGGAACGCGGATGATTTTCACATCTGCCGGATAGTTCAGTCTGTTATTTCCTGCGAGATCGGCGCCGGCATAGGAACACCAATTACAGCAGAATGCCACGATCAGCGGCTTATATTCGTTTACTTGCATATTGCGTCTACCTCCGCCATGATTTGTTTATTGGTGAATCCGCGCAGATCCATTGCCCCGGACATACAAGCGACCGTACATGCGCCGCAGCCCTGACAGACTGCCTCGTTTACAACCGCTACCCGGCGCACCTTTGTGGTACGGTCCGGCATGCGGAATTCTTTCTCCACATAGGTGATTGCGCCATACGGGCAAACCTTTTCACAGGTGGAGCAGCCGTTGCACATCATTTCGTCTGAATGTGCCACACAGGGGTTACAGGTCAGCTTATCCTTGCATAAAAGTCCGATCACCTTAGACGCTGCCGCGCCTGCCTGCGAAACGGTTTCCGGAATATCCTTCGGACCCTGGCACGCTCCGGAGAGGAACACACCGGCAGTCGGACTTTCCACCGGGCGCAGTTTCGGGTGTGCCTCGGTGAAGAAATCGTTGGTATCCATGCTGGCGGTCAGCATGGTTGCAAGCGGTCTTGCGGATTTGTCCGGCTCAATTGCCGCTGCTAAGACAACTAAATCTGCGTCAATATGCAGCTGTCTGCCGTCTAAGAGGTCAGATGCCTGCACCTTCAGCTTTTTGCCCTCCGGCGAAACCTTGCCGACCATGCCCTTGATATAGTGAACGCCATATTCCTCCACAGCACGGCGGTAAAATTCGTCAAAGTTCTTACCCGGCGTACGAACATCAATATAGAATACATACACGTCGGTATCCGGGTATTTATCGCGGATTAACATCGCATGCTTTGCAGTATACATACAGCAGATTTTCGAGCAGTATTCCTTGCCCTTTTCTGCGCATGCGTCACATCTTGAACCAACGCACTGCACAAATACAATCGTGTGCGGATGCTCTCCGTCGGACGGGCGCAGGAGCGTGCCGCCGGTCGGACCTGCCGCATTCATCAGACGCTCTAACTCTAAGGAGGTGATCACGTCTTTTGACTGTGAATATGCAAATTCGTCAAACTTTTCCATAGAAATCGGATTGAAGCCGGTTGCCGCTACAATTGCGCCATACTTCTCCTCGATATATTCATCCTTTGCCTCGTAGTCAATTGCACCGGCGGTACATACCTTGGAGCATACGCCGCACTTGCCGGTTTTCAGCTTGGTGCAGTAGCGCGGGTCAATGGTTGCCACCTTTGGTACTGCCTGTGCAAACGGAATATAGATTGCGCGGCGGTTATCCATTCCGAGGTTAAATTCGTTCGGAACATTTTTCTGCGGACATTTTTCGGTACAGAGTCCGCAGCCTGTGCAGACTTCTTCCTTGACATATCTTGCTTTGCGCTTGATGGTAACGTCGAAATTACCCACAAAGCCCTTGACATCGGTTACTTCGGAATAAGAGAAGATCCGGATTTTTTCGTTTTGCGCAACCTCCACCATCTTTGGTGTTAAGATACAGGCTGCACAGTCTAAAGTCGGGAACGTTTTATCCAGCTGCGCCATCTTTCCGCCGATGGTCGGCTTGGTTTCTACAATGTCAACCTCAAAGCCGGCATCTGCAATATCCAAAGCCGTCTGAATCCCGGCAATACCGCCGCCGATCACTAAGGCACGCTTGGTTACCGGACTTTCTCCCGGCGTCAGCGGTGCGTTTAAGTTCACCTTGGCAACTGCCGCCTTGGCAAGGATAATTGCCTTTTCTGTTCCGATCTCCATATCCTTGTGTACCCACGAGCACTGCTCACGGATATTTGCAATTTCCACCATATATGGGTTTAAGCCGGCAGCCGCCGCGGTTTTGCGGAAGGTTGCCTCGTGCATACGCGGTGAGCAGGAGCAGACCACAAACCCGGTCAGCCTGTTGTCAATCACCGCCTGCCTGATCATGTCCTGACCAGCCTGCGAACACATATACTGATAATCGGCGGAGAAAACAACACCCGGCTCATTCTTCAATGCTTCTGCAACTGCCTTGACATCCACCGTACCGGCAATGTTCGTTCCGCAGTGACAGACAAAAACTCCAATTCTCTGCATGGTGTTGTTTCTCCTTTCTTATTTAGAATACTTTCTCAAAGCGCTCATGAGTGCCTGCTGCGGCATGTCCTCATCCAAAAGCGCCGGAATATCGTCTGCGGTTAAGTGATTTTCGCCCTTTTGACGGATCACCAAAAGTCTTAAAGCCTCCACCAGCTTTGCAGGCTCTACCCCTCTCGGACAGCGGTCCACGCAGGCAAAGCAGGAAAGACATTTATAGATGGAATCGGATTGCATCAGCTTTTCAATCTCTCCGTTTTCCACCATGGAAACAAACTGGTGTGGATGATATTCCATCGAATCGTAGGACGGGCATGTTCCGGAGCATTTTCCGCAGCGCATGCATTTTTTCGGGTTCACGCCGCTCATGCGCAGAAGCTGCTCTTTTTGCCGCTCTTGTTTACTCTGCATGATAATCCTCCTTTACGCCCAGTGCCTCGGCTAAAAGCTCTGTGAAGTATACAACCGGAATATCGCTTCCGTTTTTTTCCAAGTTGTATTTGCAGAGCGGACAAACGGTCACAAGCGTTTTGGCACCGTTTTCCCTTGCGTTATTGGTCACTGCATTGGATTTTTTCTTGGATAGCGCCGCGTCCTCTAAGGTAACATAGCCGCCGCAGCATTCGTTCCGGTATGCATAGATCACCGGATCTGCGCCCAGGGCGCGGATAAAGTCCTCTATGATCTGCGGATTTTCCGGATCGTCAAATGCCATCACCTTGCTCGGACGGAGCAGGAGACAGCCGTAATATGCGCCGATCCTTCTTCCGGTCAGCGGATTTACCACTGCCTCGCGGATTTTGTCAAAACCGACATAATCCCGTAATAGCTCTAAATAGTGCAGAACCTCGGTTTCTCCGTGATATTCTGCCGGCGCGTTTTCGTCCTGCGCCATATAGAGGTTTACCTTTTGCGCAAATTCCTCATCATTCTGCATCGCATAATTTGTCTGCTTGATTACGTTGTGACAGGCTGAACAGACCGAAACCAGCGGTTCGCCGTTTTCTCTTGCAGCAACAAGCGCCCGGACGGACGGAAGCTTTGAGGCAACCTCGTCCCTTGCGCTGGAAAAAACACCGCCGCAGCACTGCCAGTTTTCTATTTCGCAAAGCTCAATCCCAAGCTTTTCTGCACATGCTCTTGCGTAGAAATCAAGTTCCTTTGCCTTTGTGCGGAGGGTACAGCCGGGGAAGTAACTTACTTTTTTCATGCTAAAACCATTCCTTTCTGTTTTCAGGGGGCAGAACGCCCACCAACCCACAGGATTAAACCATCTGCTCCGGATGGAACACTTCATCAAATTTCTCTGCTGTCAAAAAGCCTAATTCCACACAAGCCTCTTTTAGGGAGATGTTGTCCTTAAATGCTTTTTTTGCAGTTTTTGCCGCATTTTCATAGCCGATATACGGATTTAAGGCAGTGACTAACATTAAGGAATTGTGCAGATTGTGATGCATTTTTTCCTTATTTGCAGTAATGCCGACTGCACAGTTTTTGTGAAAGGAGATAATTGCTTCTGCTAAAAGACGTGCAGACTGCAGGAAGTTATAAGCTGCAACCGGCATAAACACATTCAGCTCAAAGTTGCCCTGAGACGCTGCAATGCCGACAGCTGCGTCATTGCCCATAACCTGAACGGCAACCATGGTAACCGCTTCGCACTGGGTTGGATTAACCTTACCCGGCATGATAGAAGAACCCGGCTCATTCTCCGGAATATGAATCTCTCCCAAACCGTCGCGTGGACCGGATGCCAGCCAGCGGACATCGTTTGCAATTTTCATCATATCACATGCGGCTGCCTTGATTGCACCGTGTGCAAAGACCAGTTCATCCTTGGAGGTCAGCGCATGGAATTTGTTTTCTGCTGTAACAAAGTCTTTTCCGGTCAGCTCGGCAACCTTTGCCGCAACCAATTCCGAAAAGCCTTTCGGAGCGTTTAAGCCTGTGCCGACAGCTGTGCCGCCCAATGCTAATTCGTGCAGCGGCTTTACGGCAAGCTTTAGTAATTCCACATCACGCTCTAAGCTGGAACGCCAGCCGGAAATTTCCTGGCTGAACTTGATTGGGGTTGCGTCCTGAAGATGGGTTCTTCCGGATTTCACGATTCCCTCATTTTCTGCTTCCAGCCGCTTGAAGGTTGCAATTAAGGTTTCCAGCGCCGGAATCAGCTTATCCTCAATCGCGATCACGGCAGAAATATGCATTGCCGTCGGGAAGGTGTCGTTGGAGGATTGGCTCATGTTAATGTCGTCGTTAGGATTGCAGAGCTTTTTGACTGCAATCTGATTGGCGCGGTTTGCAATTACCTCGTTTGCGTTCATGTTAGATTGTGTTCCTGAGCCTGTCTGCCAGACAACTAACGGAAAATGCCCGTTCAGCTTGCCGGAAATGACCTCATCGCATGCCTGGCTGATTGCCGAGAGCTTTTCCGCTGTCATTTTCTCCGGCTTTAATTCTGCGTTTGCCATGGCTGCCGCCTTTTTTAAGATACCGAATGCATGGGTAATTTCGCGCGGCATGGTTTCAATATCCACGCCGATTTCAAAATTCTCGTGGCTTCTCTGCGTCTGCGCTGCCCAGAGACGGTCGGCAGGCACTTTCATTTCTCCCATAGAATCGTGTTCAATACGAGATTCCATTTTTCTCACCTTACCTTTTATATACTTAAGTTTTTCAAAACGTCCTTTAAGGTGTCTGCACTGTGGCGAAGCTTTTTCACCTCGTCGTCTGTCAGCGATACGTTTACCTTGCCGCGCACGCCGTTATGACCGATCATATTGACGGTACTCAGACAGACATCGTCGATGCCGTATTCTCCGTGCATCATGGTGGAAACGGTCATGGTGGTGTCGATTCCGCTTAAGATGCATTTGCAGATGTGACAGACAGAAACAGAAACCGCATAGAAGGTTGCGCCCTTTCTTGCAATGACGCGGCCGCCGGATTTTCTGACATACTGCTCAATTTCTTCTAAATCCAGTTCGGGACTGCTGATGCCGGGGGTGGTGATCAGTTTTTGACACTCTGCAATCGGAACATTGGAAATGTTTGCAACCGACCACGGAATAAAGGAGG
>RQCD01000016.1 GCA_008668455.1 Clostridia bacterium | reverse complement strand
GACACTACGGGTATGAACCGTATGCTCTAGCCAACTGAGCTATACCGCCAAATCATGACAAAATCTATTATAACCGATTTTATCCGATTTGTCAAGAGTTTTTTTGCAAAATCTCAAATTTTTTGTAAAATCTCAAGTTATTTAATGTCCGTGCGGAACAACATGAATTTTATCCCTTTGACTGATGAGATCGGCATGCAGCAGGTCAATTAATACAATCAAAAGCAGGATTTCTGCGCCCCAGATAGATTTGCCGCCGAAATGCATTCCGATAATGGTAGAGCCGATTCCTCCGGCAACAAAGCAGATCAGCATGAGAAAATGCATCCGCAGCTTGTCCCGTGCCTCCTTACTTCCCTTGTGAATCCATTTTACCAGATTAATTCCCAATTGGCGGACATGATTGGTGCAGAAGGTAGTCGCCATCGGTACTTTTCTTGCCTGCCGGAAGGTATTATATTGCATAGATGCAATAAAGTTAATTGAAATCTGACAAATTTGCGGCGGTGCGCTGTCCGGAATAAACCCCAAAACAAGAATTACAAGCATCTCAAAAGCGACAAAAAACGTATCCCACCGTATAATTTCAAACTGATTAATACGCTTTGGTAAAAATTCGGAAAGAATTGTTCCTAAAAGATATGCGGAAATCGGAATGAAATAATAAAATGCACGTCCCCAGTTGCCCTCGCCCATCTGAATTGCCAGCATCACAAAGTTTGCCGTCTGGGCGTTACAGAAGACTCCGCCGCGCTGTGTGTAGGTGTATGCGCCGAAAAATCCGCCGACTGCAATCATCAGAAGAAAGGTACTCAGCTTTTCGCATTCTAAAAGCTCATCTTCTATTTCTTCCATAATTTTATGCTTCATGCGTCATCCCTGCCTTACATGTATTTTTGTATGATAATATTATACCACATCGCTGTTTTTGTGTCAATGTTGAATTCCTGTAAAAAAGTCGATTATTCATTGACAGATTTACAAAAACATGTTACAATAAAATCAATCAGAACGATTTCCGGAACGGATTTGATCGGGAACGTCTTGAAAAGTGAGGGTGGTTATGTATGACCAGGGTATCCGAGTATATCATCCGTTCGGTACGGGCGGCAATTTGCCAGGAGTGGCTTTCTGCACCGGAGGGAGATTTTTTGTGGGAGGAGTATTATCAGTGGTGCAGAAAAAATAGCGTTGCCGGTATTGTCTGGTATGCGTTATCGGAGATTTCTGAACAGATCCCGCCGGAAATCTGCCAAAAATTTTCCGGAGAACAGGCGAAGGGGATATTTGTTGATATGAAGCAGCAGGCAGAAATCGCAGTTTTGTTTGCAGAGCTGGATAAAGAAAAGCTTCCCTATATGCCCTTGAAGGGTTATTTTTTAAAACAGCGCTATCCGTCTCCGGATATGCGTTATATGTGCGATTTTGACGTGCTGATCCGAATGGAACGGCATGCCGAGTATGAAGAAATTTTAAAACGGCTGGGATATACATTTCTGACAGAAAGTCCGCATGAGCTGGTTTATCAAAAGCCTCCACTGATGAATGTGGAGCTCCATAAGAGTATTGTTCCTGATTATGAAACAGAATATTATGCGTATTATCAGGATGGATGGAGCTTTGCGAGGTCCTGCCCGGACAGCTCCTGCTTTATTTTGGGGGAGGAGGATTTCTTCATCTTTCTTATCATCCATCTGGCAAAGCACTATCGGCATGAGGGAATCGGTATCCGCCATTTTATCGATATTTATTTGATTCAAAGTCAGCTTGGCGAAAATTTTGATCACAATTATTTTCAAAAGCAGCTGTCAGAGCTCAGGATGACAGAATTTTATCAGTCGGTCTGTGAGTTGCTGGCGGTTTGGTTTGAGCATGCGCCGGCAACGGAAAAAACAGAAATGATGACTCGGTACATCATACAAAGCGGAACAAACGGAGAACTTCAGACCCGGAATGCACACCTGAATTTTTATGAGCAGGAAACGGGGCAATCACAGAAAATGATTATTCTCAAAAAAAATCTGCGGCTGATGTTTCCAACGTTGAAGCAGCTTAAAAAAAGCTTTCCGGTTTTAGAAAAATATCCGTTTCTTTATCCGGTTTTAAGTATTTACCGTCTGTTCCGCGGCGTTACATTCCGGCAGTAACGCGCAAAGGAAATGCTGAAAAAAACGAATGTCGGAAACCGCTACGATTATCAGTCAATTAACACACATTTTCAGACGGGGGGTCTGTTAGATGAAAAGAAAGAAAAAAAGGAAAGGTCTGAATAGGAAACATGTTTAAAAACAAAACGCTTTTAATTACAGGAGGAACGGGTTCGTTTGGAAATGCCGTTTTAAACCGTTTTTTAGATACGGATATCGGAGAGATCCGGATTTTTTCGCGTGATGAGAAAAAGCAGGACGATATGCGGCATACTTATCAGGCAAAATACCCGGAGGCAAGCAATAAAATCAAGTTCTATATCGGAGATGTGCGTGATTTGCAGAGCGTCCGGGACGCGATGCACGGAGTGGATTACATCTTTCATGCAGCGGCATTAAAGCAGGTACCCTCCTGCGAGTTTTTTCCGGTGGAGGCAGTTAAGACGAATGTTTTAGGAACGGATCATGTCCTGACGGCGGCAATTGATGCCGGCGTGAAAAAGGTTATCTGTCTTTCTACAGATAAGGCGGCTTATCCGGTAAATGCGATGGGAACCTCAAAGGCAATGATGGAAAAGGTGGTGGTTGCAAAATCACGCACCACCGACAATACAATGATCTGCTGCACACGTTACGGAAATGTGATGTGTTCCCGCGGTTCGGTGATTCCGCTCTTTATTGATCAGATCAAAGCAGGTCTGCCGCTTACCGTGACCGAGCCCGCTATGACGCGGTTTATCATGAGTCTGGAGGAGGCTGTGGAGCTGGTGCTTTTTGCGTTTCAAAATGCAAAAAGCGGTGATATTATGGTACAGAAAGCGCCTGCCTGCACAATTGAGGTTCTGGCGCAGGCGGTATCCGAGCTGTTTGGCGAAAAAAATGACATCAAGGTGATTGGTATCCGCCACGGTGAGAAAATGTATGAGACGCTTCTGACGAATGAGGAATGCGCACATGCCATTGATATGGGTGATTTTTATCGCGTTCCGGCAGACCGCAGAGGTTTGAACTATGATAAATACTTTAAGGACGGAGATAAAAGCCGGAACACGATTTCAGAGTTTAATTCCAATAACACAGAGCTTTTGGATGTTACGGCAGTGAAGGAAAAGCTGTTGTCGCTTTCCTATATCCAAAACGAGCTTGCAGCATGGAAGCAATCAAAATAGAAAAGAGGAAACGGGAATGAATGTACTGATTACTGGCGCAAACGGATTTGTGGGAAAAAATCTGACGGCACGGCTGGAGAATATCCGGGATAAAAAGGATACAACAATTGATTTGGGAGAGGATTTGCAGATTTTATCCTATGATCTGGATACCCCTCCGGAAAAGCTTTCGGAATACTGCGAAAAGGCGGATTTTGTGTTCCATTTAGCAGGCGTCAACCGGCCGAAGGACGCGAAGGAATTTATGGAGGGCAATTTTGGCTTTACCTCTGTCCTGCTGGACTGCTTAAAGCAGCATCGGAACAAAGCGCCGGTTCTGATTACCTCCTCGATTCAGGCAGAACGGGAAAACGATTACGGTAAAAGCAAAAAGGCGGGGGAGGATCTGATTTTTGCTTACGGAAAAGAACATGGAGTAAAAACCTATGTTTACCGCTTGCCGAATGTGTTTGGAAAATGGTGCAGACCGAATTATAACAGCGTCGTGGCAACCTTTTGCTATAATATCGCACGCAATTTGGAAATCACCGTCAACGATCCGTCGGTTATCATGAATTTAGTTTATATTGATGATGTGGTGCAGGAATTTCTGCAAGCGTTAAAGGGTGCGGAAAATAAGCAGGGAGATTTCTGTGCAATCCCGGTGGTACATACAATTCCGCTTGGAGAAATTGCAAAGCTTCTGTATACTTTCCGGGAAAGCAGAAGGAATTTATCTGTGCCGGATATGTCGGATGCATTTACAAAAAAGCTCTACAGCACGTATCTTTCCTATCTGCCGGAGCAGGAATTTTCCTATCCGCTGGCAATGCATGAGGACGTGCGCGGCTCGTTTACCGAGATTCTCAGAACTGCCGACCGCGGACAGTTTTCTGTCAATATTTCAAAGCCTGGCATCACAAAGGGAAACCACTGGCACGATACGAAAAACGAAAAATTTCTGGTGGTCAGCGGCAAAGGTGTGATCCGTTTCCGAAAGATCGGAGCATCCGAGATTTTAGAGTACTATGTCAGCGGCGAAAAGCTGGAAGTGGTGGATATTCCGGTAGGATATACACATTCCATTGAAAATTTGGGGGATACCGATATGGTAACCTTTATGTGGTGTAATGAATGCTTTGATCCGGACAGGCCGGACACATTTTTCTTAGAGGTTTAATCACACAGTTTGCGCCGCTTTGCGGCAAAATAGGGGGTACATATGAAAAAATTAAAATTAATGACCATCATCGGAACGCGTCCAGAGATTATCCGGCTTTCAGCCTGCATGAAAGCATGCGACAAATATTTTGACCATGTTCTGGTGCATACCGGGCAAAACTATGACTATACATTAAACCAGGTGTTTTTTGATGATTTGGGACTCCGCGCTCCGGATTATTACTTAGAGAGCGTTGGAAAGAATCTGGGTGAAACCATCGGAAACATTATTGCAAAATCCTATGAGCTGATGTGTGAGGTAAAGCCGGATGCAGTATTGGTTTTGGGCGATACAAATTCCTGCCTTTCTGTGATCGGTGCAAAAAGACTGCATATTCCGATTTTTCATATTGATGCAGTCAACCGCTGCTTTGACGATTGCCTTACGGAGGAAACAAACCGCAGAATTGTGGATGTGACAGCAGATGTGAATTTGTGCTATTCCGAGCATGCCAGAAGATATTTAAATGCTGCCGGTGTTCCGAGAGAGAGAACTTATGTGGTCGGTTCACCGATGGCAGAGGTGCTGCATAACAATCTGAAGGAAATTCAGCAAAGTGATATTCTGAAGCGGCTGGGATTGGAAAAGAAAAAATATATTCTGCTTTCCGCTCACCGGGAAGAAAATATCGATAATGCGGATAACTTCTTCCATCTGATGAATTCGATTAATGCCATGGCAGAAAAATATGATATGCCGATTCTTTATTCATGCCATCCGCGGAGCAAGAAATTTATTGAAGAAAGACAATTTACCTTTGATCCGAGGGTGATCCGCCATGAACCGTTAGGATTCCATGACTATAACAACCTACAGATGAATGCATTCTGCGTGGTTTCGGACAGCGGAACATTGCCGGAGGAAGCCAGCTTCTTCCTCTCTGTCGGAAATCCGTTCCCGGCGGTATGTATCCGTACCAGCACAGAACGCCCGGAGGCAATGGATAAGGGAAACTTTATCCTTGCCGGGATCACAGGGGAACAGGTGCTGCAGGCGGCAGAAATTGCGGTTGCGATGAATGATAATGAGGATTTTGGAATCCCTGTTCCAAATTATACGGATGAAAATGTTTCGGTGAAGGTAGTTAAGCTGATCCAGAGCTATACTGGCATTGTAGATCGGATGGTCTGGAGAAAATATTGATTTGAGGAGGAGTTTCGTATGAGGAAAAAGGCTTTATGCGCTGCACT
This sequence comes from Clostridia bacterium, assembly GCA_008668455.1. Lineage (GTDB taxonomy): Bacteria > Bacillota > Clostridia > UBA1381 > UBA1381 > RQCD01. Next base: position 3,328 of record RQCD01000016.1, on the reverse strand, counting down.
TGCCGCTGCAATGCTCCCGGTTTCCGGGGTGTGGGCGCAAACCGGAGAAAGGAGTATTCAGGTTTCTTACAACGATATTAAGCTTTATATCAATGGGGAACGGGTTACTCTGACAGACCCAAACGGAGCGGTTGTAGAGCCGTTTATTTATGAGGGGACAACCTATCTGCCATTGCGGTCGGTGGCTGAAAGCTTGGAAAAGAATGTTGGCTGGGATGGGGAAAAGAACCTTGTCAGTCTGACGGACGGTGCAGAGAAAAAGGAAATTTCCAAAAAGGAATATACGCCAAGGATTGCAGAAGAAACCATCACCGTCACCTATCGGGATATTGCGGTTACTCTGAACGGAGAGACGCTCACTTTAAAAACAGCTGATCAGAAGCCGGCAGAGCCGTTTATCTGCAAGGGAACAACCTATCTGCCGTTGCGGGCGGTTGCGGAAGCAACCTCGGCAGAGGTAGAATGGGACGGCGAGACCAAAAGTATTTATCTGACAGCAGGAGCAGAAGAACCGGTAAAAGAAGTATCGGATTACGATCTCTCTGCCGGATCAGACTGGACGGCAGAGCGGGCAGAGACCTATGGCTATGCGCTGGATTTGGACGCGCAGCCGGGGCTTGTGAAGCTTGCAGAGTACCATGGAACGGAGACCAACGTTTTAATTCCTTCCAAAATTGACGGGAAAACCGTTTATGTTGAGGGAGGAAAAGATGCAGAGGAGTCAAAGCTTTTCTGGGGCAACGAAACGATTGAATCGGTGTCCTTTGAGGAGGGCGTGAAAGCAGGTTCGCTTACGAACATTCTGCGGAATTGCCCGAAGCTGAAAGCAGTTTACAATCTGCCGCGTAGTACACAGGGCGCGGCAGCGTTCTATAGCTGTAAAGAGCTTTCCTATGTAGACGGTGATTTTAGCGGTCTTGCCTCTGTTTCTTCGATGTTTGGAAACTGTCTGAAGATGAAAATGGTTCCGAGCGTGAGCATGGATGTTACCTCCATTGCAAGTGCATATGCATACTGCAGGGAGCTGTCCGGAGATATTTATTGCGAAGCGCCGACTGTAACCTCGGTGAAAAATGCGTTTCTCGGAACAGAAAAGCCGATTCTTTTCCATGTTCCGTATCCATCTGTTACATATGATTCCCTAATGGCAGAGGAGCTTCCGGAGAATGTAACCATTGTTCCGGAGGAATCGTGGTATGCATATCTGCCGAAGAAGATCAATGTGGCATCGTATACCACTCTGAACCTTTACAATAACAATATCATGCCCAAGACAGAGGGATATAGTTTCCAATGGAGCTGTGAGGTAGGAACAGCCTCGGAAGATAAATATACCATTGAAGGAACAGAAGAAAATGCAGGCACATATCCGCTTGAACTAACCGTTTCCAAGGATGGAACGGTGATATTTAAGGTATCCTCTGAGGTCAATATTGTTTCTACAAAAAGCATGAACAAGGGCTTGTCCGTTGTTACTATTGGGGATGGATATGCCCTCCGGAAAGAATGGAAAACACGTATTGGACGGTATAATGAAAGAGCGCGTCTTGTCGGAACAAGATCCGGCAGCCATGAGGGGCGGTATAGTGCAAAAACAAATTATTACTTAAGCCAGTTTGATTATAAGAGTGATACCACTGGAATTTCAAATGAAAATCCGTTCTACAATCCGGCAACAGAACGCTTTGACTGGAATTTCTATAAGAAATACTCCGGTTTGTCAGTGCAAAATGTGCAGCTGATGTTTGAAAAAGCGCCGCACTTGTCAATTTATGATGCAGTGCAGGATTACAGAGCTATGACGGATGCTGTGCATGAGGCAGATACGAATGCTAAGGTGTTTATTTGCCTGCCGTTTAACGTTCCTACCTGGAATGAATCTAACCGTCTCAGAAACCTTGCGTTTGTTCAGGCGCTTGCTGCGGAATTTGAGGATGAGGAGAATGTTTATCTGATTCCGCTCTATCTGACCTATAATGATGAGCTGTATGATCCCCAGTCAAAAGCGAATCCGAACGAGGAAGGCTTTAACCAGATCGGTGATTGTATCTATGGAACTTATATGGAATCACTCCAATAACAATTTGGGATGTCAAAAAAGGCACAGACCGTTTCATGGCTTAAATGTCTTGAAAGTAAATTATTTCGGTTGAAATCCGCAGTTTTGCGGATTTCCTATCATTGCTGCCCTTGAACTACGCATCAAACGCGCCGCTCGGAGTACGAAAGTACCCGGTCAGGCGCGTTTGATGCGTTCTGCACTCTTTTTTTACACCCCCTCAAAAAAATTTATAATTCTTTTGTCTTTTTTTGTATCTCTTTTCGCCGCAGACTAAATTCTGAAATTCCAATTCCTAAAAGCGTTACTGCCATTCCGAGCAAAGCTTCTTTTCCAAGTGCATTTTGATTGTACAGCGCCTGACCGATCAAAGTAATCAGCGGCATAATAAAGAGGTATTTGCTGGTGGTGGTCGCGCCGAGCTTTTCCACAGCATGATTCCAGCCGGCAAAGCAGAGTGCTGAGGCGAACACACCCAGAAAAACTAAATGGAACAGACTTTCCTTTAAGAAGAATGCAGACAGCAGACCGGAATTTTTCTGAAACAGCATAAAGGGCAGCATGCAAACCAGACTGTATAAAAATAATCTTCGTGTTTGCTGCAGCTGATGAAAGCCGAATTCCGCTATTTTTTTAACCAAGACGGAATAAACTGCCCAAAGCCAGATGCTTCCTAAAATAATCAGATCTCCTATCATACCGGTTTCCGCGTTTTTTGAATCGCCGAAACAGATAAAAAAGACACCCAACAGGGAAACGAGCATGCCAATGATGGTTTTTGCGGTCACTTTTTCTCCTAAAAACCGATGCGCTAAAAGCGCAGTAAAGATTGGAGCAGTTGCGGTAATAAAGGAAACGCTTGCCGGACTGGTATAGGAAACAGACAGGTTTTCTAAGTACTGATACACCGCTGTACCGGAGAGCGCCGTAACAAAAAGCAAGCCCTCCTTTTTCCAGCCTTGGAAGAAAAACGGCTTTGGACACATTACCCATAACACAGCATATGCAATCAGATATCTTCCGAACAAGATTTCCAGAGAGGAAAGGTGACTTCCCAAAGATTTGGTGCTTAAAAAGGTTAGTCCCCAGATAAAAATTGTCGTAAACGCAAGCAGATGATCGCGCAGCCGTGTTTTGCTCATTGGTATTCCTCTTTTCGTGTGATCTTTACAACATTCTATCACAAAAAGCTGTAAAATGCAATCTTCTTTGAAAAAAACAAAAAGCAGAAAAATAAGTTTTCATTTTGTTTTAAATTATGTATAATAT
>RQCD01000192.1 GCA_008668455.1 Clostridia bacterium | reverse complement strand
TATTTTTGATTTTTATGATTATTTTTATAGATAGATACAAGCCTTTACGCGCGTGATCGTGCGTAAACTGAGGAGTGAAACAATTGGAAAAATTAGTGATCAGGGGAAAGAGAAAGCTTTCCGGAGAGATCATTGTCAGCGGTGCGAAGAATGCCGCTGTCGCAATTATTCCAGCCTGCCTCTTGATCAACGGGATCTGCCGGCTGGAAAACCTGCCTGATATTAAAGATGTAAAACTTTATTTAGATATTTTAAAGGATATGGGGGCTGAAATTACATATATTGACAAAAATACGGTCGATATTGACTGCTCTAATGTCACCTGTTTTGAACCAAACCCCAGCCTGACCCAAAAAATGCGCGGCTCTTCCTATCTTTTAGGGGCGCTTTTGAGCCGATGCAAAAAATGCGTGATTCCGCCTCCCGGCGGCTGTGATTTCGGCACACGTCCGATTGATCAGCACATTAAGGGCTTTCGCGCCCTCGGTGCGTCTGTAGAAATTTCCTACGGAAAGATTCATGCGGAGGCAAAGGAGCTGACCGCTGCCAATATTTATTTTGACGTAATTACTGTTGGCGGAACAATTAATGTAATGCTGGGCGCTGTCAGGGCAAACGGTATGACTGTGATTGAAAATGCAGCAAAAGAACCGCATATTGTAGATTTGGCAAACTTTTTAAATGCCATGGGTGCAAACATCCGCGGCGCAGGGACGGATACCATTAAAATCAAGGGAGTTTCCGAGCTGCACGGCGGTATTTATTCCATTATTCCGGATCAGATTGAGGCTGGAACCTTTATGATTGCAGCAGCTGCCACGCGCGGCGACGTTCTGATCAAAAATGTGATTCCGCGCCATTTAGAGCCGATTTCAGCAAAGCTTTCGGAATCCGGTGTAAAAATTGAAGAATTTGAGGACAGTGTCCGGGTGTATGTGCCGGAGGGGACAACCCTTTCTCCGATCAGCTTTATCGCACTTCCTTACCCCGGCTATCCGACTGATATGCAGCCGCAGCTTGTGACGTTTTTATCCACAGTCATGGGATCAAGCACGGCACGCGAGGGTGTTTGGGACGACCGTTTCCGCTATGTGGACGAGCTGAAGCGCATGGGTGCAAACATCCGCGTGGAGGGAAAGCTTGCCTTGATTGACGGTGTTCCCCAGTTAACCGGTGCATCCGTCCGCGCAACTGATCTGCGTGCCGGCGCGGCAATGATTATTGCCGGCTTAATGGCAGACGGCACAACCGAGATCAATGAAATTTACCACATTGACCGCGGCTATGAAAATTTTGAAGAAAAGTTTATTAAGCTGGGCGCACAGATTGAGCGCGTGCAGGTTCTAAGTTCATAAAGGGGTTCTTATGTTCGTATCACTTATCAGCGGTTCTTCCGGCAATGCGTCGGTCATTTCGGATGGAACAACCTACATTCTGACTGATTGCGGCATGTCCGGAAAAAAGCTCTCAGAGACACTGGCAAGCTTAGATCTTTCCTGTACCGACCTTACCTGCGTACTCTTAACACATGAGCATACCGACCACAGCCGCGGCATCGGTGTGCTTGCCCGGCGGTATCATCTGCCGGTTTATGCAACTGAGGATACTTTTGCTGCCCTCTCAGTCGGCGACATTCCGGACGGACTTTTTCACCCGGTCAAGCCCGGTGAGGATTTTTCGGTAGGAGGAATCGGTATAAAGCCTTTTTCTATCCTGCACGACGCAGCTGACCCCGTAGGATACACATTTACCACCAAAGACAGCCGGTATGCAATCGCAACTGATACCGGAGAAATGAATGAGGACATTTTCTCTGCCATTTCTGGCTGTGACAGCGTACTTTTAGAATCCAACCATGATGTGGATATGCTGATGTACGGGAGCTATCCGTATCCCCTGAAAAAAAGGATTCTCGGACGGTTTGGGCATCTCTCCAATGCCGACGCGTCCAAAACGGCGGTGCAGCTTTTGGAACAGGGAACAAAAAAAATCATGCTCGGACATCTGAGCAAGGAAAACAACACCCCGGAAATTGCCTACGAAACAACCAAAAATGCTCTGACCTCTGCCGGTGCAAGACTTTCGGAAGATATTGCATTAGGGATTGCCGGGCGGTATGAAATCACAAGATTGGACTAAAAACATGGATGTTACTGTCATAACTGTCGGAAAATTAAAGGAAAAATTTTTTCAGGATGCCGTTTCAGAATATTTGAAACGGCTTTCTCGTTTTGCCAAGGTGAGAATTGTTGAAATTCCGGACGAAAAAATTCCGGAGCATGCAAGCGAAAAGCAGAAAGCACAAATTTTGGAGCGTGAGGGAAAGGAAATTCTCTCCTATTTAAAAGAGGGAACGTATTTTGTAACGCTTTGTGTGGAGGGAAAAACACTCTCCAGCGAGGAATTTGCAGAAAAAATTTCAGATGCAGCGATGCAGTATGGAAAAATCGCCTTTGCCATCGGATCGTCTATGGGACTTTCCCCGGAAGTCAAAAGCCGCTCCTCCCTGCGCTTAAGCTTTGGCAGAATGACCCTGCCGCATCAGCTGATGCGCGTGGTCTTAACAGAACAAATCTACCGCGCCTTTAAAATCAACGCAAACGAAACCTATCATAAATAAAATCAGAAAAATTCTCCATACTAAGAAAAAATGAATGCAAATTGACAATCCATCAGTCGGCATAGCATTTGCTTAGGAGGAGTTTTTTTGATACGAACAGATTTAGCCTTAGAGGCACAGGAATTATACCGGGAAAACGCGGCAGCAGAATCGGCGATTAACGGTGTCGAAACTGATATTTCCCAGACCGGGAATGTCAGTGTAACAAAAATCCGGATCACAAACGAAAACGGTGCGTCCGCACTCGGAAAGCCTGTCGGCACTTATGTTACCGTTGAAGCGCCGGATTTAAAATTTAATGAGGAGGACTACGAAACCGCCTGTCGGCTTGCCGCGGATGCAATCCGGGAAATGCTTTCTCCCAAGCCGGAGCAGGTAACGTTAGTAGTCGGCTTAGGGAACCGGGAGGTGACGCCGGACGCGCTTGGTCCTGCCGCAGTGGATCGGCTGATGATCACGACGCATATGAAAAAGCACATGCCGGAATTTTTAGACGATTCGATCGGCGGTGTTTGTGCGATTATTCCGGGAGTTTTAGGAACAACCGGATTGGAAAGCTCAGAGATTGTCGGCGGTGTGGTAAAGGAGGCAAAGCCGGACGCGGTGATTGCGATTGACGCATTGGCGGCTCGAAGTCCGGATCGGCTCAGTACCACCATCCAGATCGGCAACACCGGCATCCGCCCCGGTGCAGGCATCGGCAACCGCCGCGGAGGTCTTTCAGAGGAGGCGCTTGGTGTGCCGGTAATTGCAATTGGTGTGCCGACTGTAATTGACGCGTCCACCATTGTGCAGGACACAGTATTCCAGATCGTACAAGCCATTGAAGAATCAAAACTGCCCGAACAGGATCGCGAAATGCTGATTGCAAAAACGCTTTCCCAAAGCATTGATCAGATGATGGTGACCCCAAAGGACATTGACCTGATCATTGAACGTGCCGCAAAAACGGTTGCAAACAGTATTAATTTAGCGCTCCACCGCGATTTATCCTTTGAAGATATTGAAAATTATGTGGGGTAGTTGACAAATACACAAAATCGGTTTACAATATAGAGGATGGGTTTCCCAAAATATCTGGAAAGGAATGGTACAATGTTGGAAACATTTCAAATAAATGCAAACTGCTCGCTTTATTACATTCCAATGAAGCGATTAAAAACAACCACACTCGGAATTTACATCCACCGCGCGTTAAATTCGGAGGAGGCATCTATGAATGCACTTCTTCCCTACGTTTTAAAGCGCGGCTCACGGCTTTTAAAAACGAGTGCGGAAATGGCAAAATATTTAGAGAATCTCTACGGTGCAAGCTGCTCGGTCGGCGTGGTGAAAAAGGGTGAGGATCAGATTCTCTGCTTTGACGCTGAAAGTATTTCTGACCGCTATGCCCCCAATCACGAACCGCTCACAAGACGGCTTTTGGAGCTGTTTATGTCTATGCTGTTTGAGCCGTTAGTAGAAAACGACGGATTTCTCCCCTCCTTTGTGGAGCAGGAAAAGAAAAATGCGATTGACCGGATTCAAGGCTTGATTAATGACAAGCGCACCTATGCGCAAATCCGTTGTCTCCGGGAAATGTGCGAGGGAAAGGCAGCTGCAATCTCAAAATTAGGAACAGTCGAGGGGATTGAGAAAATCACTCCGCAGTCTCTTTATGCCTACTACAAAAAGCTGCTCCGGGAATCGAGAATTGAAATCTTTGTCTGCGGAGACGCGAATATTTCCGAAATTCAGAGTGCGCTTTCTGTTTTCCCGTCCCCGGCAGCGACGGCAGCCGTTCCGCGCTGCGGTATTTTCACACGCGAGGGCGAATTAAAGCGCGTGACCGATCATTTAGACGTGACCCAGGGAAAGCTCTCCTTAGGCTTTCGCACCAACATTGCATCAGACGATCCGGATTTCTGGGGACTGATGGTTGGAAACAGTATTTTCGGTGCAGGCGCACATTCCAAGCTCTTTAATAACGTTCGCGAAAAGCTGAGCCTTTGCTATTATGCATCCAGTCAGCTGGAGCGTTTTTTAGGGCTTCTGTTTGTGAATGCCGGAATTGAATTTCAGAATTTTCAGAAGGCATATGATGAGATTTTAGTGCAGCTTCGGGCAGTACAGTCGGGCAATATTTCCGACTTTGAATTTTCATCCTCGGTAAACGCACTCTTAAACAGCTACGAATCACTCTATGATGATCAGCGGTATATGCAGAGCTTTTATTTAGGAGAACAGCTTGCCGGAACAGACTATGAAATTTCTGATTATATCGACCGGATCAAAAAGGTGACAAAAGAGGATGTTGTCCGGGCAATGAACCGGATTTCCTTAGACACCGTTTATTTTCTGACCGGAAAGGAGGATGCAGCATGCAAATGAAAAAAAGAATCAACACCCTGACCGGGGAAACACTTTACGAAGGAACGCATCCGAGCGGATTGAAAATCTGTATTATGCCAAAGCCAGGTTACCGTCAGAACTATGCCATTTTCGGCACACGTTACGGCTCGGTAGATTCGGAATTTATTGTCCCCGGCGAAACAGAAATCACGAAAGTACCGGATGGAATTGCACACTATTTAGAGCATAAAATGTTCGACATGCCGGACGGAACAAATATTTTTGACGAGTTTTCCAAAAACGGAGCAAACGCAAATGCGTTCACTTCCTTTAACATGACCGCCTACCTGTTTTCAGCCACCTCAAAGCTATATGAAAATTTAGCAACCCTTTTAAAGTATGTACAAACCCCGTACTTTACGGCAGAAAGCGTGGAAAAGGAACAAGGTATTATCGGGCAGGAAATTAAATGTACGAGGACAGCGCAAGCTGGAAGGTCTTTTTCAACCTCTTAAACTGCCTGTATCAGAAAAATCCGGTTCGCTTAGAAATTGCCGGAACAGTTGAGAGTATTTCGCATATCACCGAAAAATATCTCTATCGCTGCTATAACACCTTTTACAATCTTTCTAACATGCTGCTCTTTGTAACAGGAGATTTAAATGTGGAAAAGACGGTTCGTACAATCAACGACAATATTCAGGAAAACAAACCGTTCTCCGAGGAAATCAAGCGCATTTACCCCGAAGAACCCAAGGAAATCGCAGAAAGCTACCACGAGCAGAAGCTGAGTGTGGCACAGCCGCTCTTTATGATCGGCTTTAAGGACAATGACGTTGGCTACGGCGGCGAACCGCTCCTGATCAAAACGATTGAAATGAGCATTCTGACCACGATGCTGTTCGGAAAGGGTTCAAAGCTGTATCAGACGCTCTATGAGCAAGGGTTAATTGATCCCGGCTTTAGCGCCGAATACAACCCGGAGATTTCCTATTGCTTTACGGCGATTGAGGGCGAATCCAAAGATCCAAAGCGCGTGTATGAAATGATTTTGGATTACCTTTCTGATTTTGAACCGAACGAGGACGACTTCAACCGGATCAAAAAGGTGATCTGGGGCGACTATATCCGTTCCCATAACGACCTGGAGGAATTTGCACACACTTATCTGTCCCTTTCCTTTACCGGTGCAGATTATTTCGACTATCACAGCGCCTATGAAAAGGTGACCTTTGAGGGAACAAAAAAACGGTTCTATGAGCAATTTAACCGTGACCGCTCCGCTCTTTCAGTGATTCTTCCGGCAGATTAAATCATTTCGCTTCCCCTTTTTTGACAGAGGGGAAGCATTTTAATATTAAGAGAATCTTAAGAATTGTCTTTGTGAAATATTAAGAATTATTTGCTATAATAAAAGAGTAAACGGAGGTGTGTGGAATATGAACATCCTGATTGTGGATGATGACCGCGAGATTGTAGACAGTATTGCAATCTTTCTTGCGGCAGAGGGATATGAAATTTTCAAAGCGTATGACGGCATGGAGGCGTTGGAACTGCTTTCCGAGGAGGACATTCATTTGATGCTCTTAGACATCATGATGCCGAGATTAGACGGAATTAAAACGCTTTTAAAGCTTCGGGAATCAAAAAACATTCCGGTCATTCTGATTTCTGCAAAATCGGAGGACGCAGACAAAATTTTCGGTTTGACCGCAGGTGCGGATGATTACATCACAAAGCCCTTTAACCCGTCCGAGCTGGTAGCGCGCGTAAAATCCCAGCTCAGACGGTACACAAAGCTTGGGGCGATGAACGAAAAGACCGGTGTTATTTCCGTTGGTGCACTCACATTAAATACGGAGGAAAAAAGTGTAACCGTTGAGGGTGAGCCGGTGCATGTGACACCGATTGAATACAAAATTCTTGCCCTGCTTGCAAAAAACCGCGGCAAGGTGTTTTCTACCGAGGAAATCTATCAGCGCGTCTGGAATGACCGCATGGTGGTCGGAGACAACACCATCGCCGTACATATCCGCCACATCCGTGAAAAAATCGAGATCAATCCCAGAGAACCGCGCTATATCAAGGTTGTATGGGGGATTGGATACAAAATGATTTAAGAGGAATCAAAAAAGGCACAGACCGTTCCTCTGAATCATTCTTAAAGGAGGCTCTTTTCATGAAACAATTTCTTTACGCAAAAGCAACAAAAATCATTGCGGCAGTTCTCTTTGCCGCCATGCTTTCTGGCATTACCGGACTGATTTTTTACGGTATTTTTCAACTAAACGGCGAGAATATCGTCTACCATTTAGAGCAGAGCTATAACGAGAATAACGCGGAGCTATCCAACAAGCTCTTTCGTCCGGCAAGAAAAATTGAAGCTGCAATCAGCGAAACCACTGATCGCTATCCGGAGAAGGAAATTTCGTTTTTTTCGGAAAATGCTGCGCTCTTTTTAGATCACACGATCCGAAAAAATCTTTCCTACATAAACAAAAACGAAGTTCTATACTACGCAGTGGTAAACGGAATTGCCTACACCAACTGTGGGGATTCCAATCCGGCAAGCTATCAGTCCGCAGGATATTATATCATGACAGACGAGAGCGGCTCCTCCGCGCACACATATGGGGATGAGAGCATCTATTTTACTGTCCCCGTCACGCTCTATGCAAGACTCACCCCGGAATATGTAACCAAAATACGGTCACTTTGGATGGAGCAGCGGCAGCTTATTCTATCGACAATTTTTATCTGTGCCGCACTTCTGATTCTTGCACTGATTCTTTTGATCTATCTGATATGCGTTTCCGGCAGATCGGCAATTGATTCGAAAATTCATCTTTCCGCAATTGACCAATGGTATACTGAAGCTGATATTGTTCTGTTTATGCTATTTCCGATTCTTGCCGCTTTTGCAGGGATATTTGGCTTTACCGGTCTTACGGAGCATGGCATATCCTACAGTCTCTCCCTGGTCTTTTCCACGGGCGGAATATTTCTTGCGGTCCTGATTGCCGAAATAGCATTCTTTTCTATGATTCGCAAGCTAAAAGCAAACGTTTTTCTAAAAAAATCATTTGCTTATCGATTGTTTCAGTTTGCCGTCCGGATTTTAAGAAGGATATTTCGTGTTCTGTCCGCTTTCGGAAAAAATCTGTCCTCTATTTCCGATAAAAAAACCGGATATATTGTCGGCTTTTTCCTCGGCTACCGCCGGTATCATTTATTCGAGGAACTGCAAAATGCGCTTTCTGCACTTGCCCACGGGAACACAAGCTATCAGATTTCCGATCCGGGCGAAAGTGTGTTAGGTATCATGTGCCAGGACGTGAACCGGATCAATGACGGAATGAAAGCATCTGTCGAACAGGCAGTCAAGGCAGAACGGATGAAAACCGAGCTGATTACAAACGTTTCGCACGATTTAAAAACCCCCCTTACCTCGATTATCAACTATACAAAGCTTTTAGAGGAAATGGAGCTATCTCCGGAGGAGGCAAGAGACTATGTAAAAATTATTTCAAAGAAAAGCGACCGTCTAAAACAGCTGACCTCTGATCTGTTTGACATTTCAAAGGTGCAGAGTGGAAATGAAACCATTGAGCTTGAAATATTAGACGCGTCCGAATTAATTACCCAGGCAATGGGGGAATCCGATCAGGAAATCAAAGATTCCGGATTGTCCTTCTGCACCCGGCTTTCTGAAAATCTGTATATATCAGCAGACGGAAGGAAGATGTCTCGCGTGATTGGTAATTTAATCGGCAACATTCTAAAGTACGCACAAAAGGGGACACGCGTATTCCTTTCTGTTTATGAAAGGGATTCAAAAGTTTTAATTGAGCTGAAAAACACCTCTGCCGCCCCGCTGGATTTTGACGAGAACGAAATCACCGAACGTTTCGTGCGCGGAGACTCCTCTCGTTCTGCGGAGGGCAATGGTCTGGGACTTGCTATCGCAAAAAGCTACACGCTTGCCTGCGGCGGTGATTTCCAGATTCGTATAGACGGCGACCTCTTTAAGGTAGTCCTCATATTTCAGAAGCAGTCAAAGAATGAGAATACTTCCGGTTAAATCTAAAATTGGGGGTGTCAAAAAAAGTACGGACTGCTTGGTGTACTGATGGACGTACTCCGCGTGGTGCGTTTATGTGTTGTCTGTTCCTTTGTTCTCTTTGCAGGAAACAAAAAAACCGGTAAAAAAAAAGAAGTACAAAGAATTTATTGCACGAACATTGTCGATGTAGTCAAAGGCAATCAGTGATCATTAAAAATATGAAAAATATAACTT
>RQCD01000066.1 GCA_008668455.1 Clostridia bacterium | reverse complement strand
TCCATCCAGCTCGGCTGCGGCAAATTCATAAACAATCCCGATCCCCACGCTATAGGCGCTTTTGGGCACCGGGGTCAGGGAAAAATCCATGTGGATTTTGTGGTTTTTTGTCTCGCGTTTTAATACGTCAAATGCGCTTTCCCCTTCGGAAAATCCGACTGTTTCCGCAGATAGAATTGTACCGCCGGACGGAATCAGATCTTTTTTTGCCGGATCAAGCTGATCGGAATGGGAAAGCACGCTTGCACAGCTGATCGAAACGGTACAGGCCGTCTTTTGAGGAGTTTCGGTCGGCTGAGGAGTTTCGGTCGGCGCAGCAGTCGGAACGGCGGTGGGAGCAAGCGTCGGAGCGGCAGCTGCGGCAGTTGCCGAAGCTGTCGGCACAGGAGTTTCTGTGTTCTCAGGCGTTTGCGTTTCGGTGGGGGAGGGTGTTTCTGTCTCCACAGCCGGAATCGTTGCTGCGGCGGTTGGCATGACGCTTTCCGGCTGCTGCTCGGAGGGGGACAGGAAAAATCCAAAAATCAAAAATCCCAGTATCACTGCCGCCGCAATCAGATAGGCGCGGTATTTTTTCATATGATAACCTCCAAAAGAATCATCGCTTTTATGATGGTATAAAAGGGTGTAAAGTTCGGAAGCTGTGCGCTTTGCATGCAGGAAAGTGCATAAAAGGCTTGCTCGGTTGCCATCAGATTACTTGCTCCGCCGGGCGTATGCGAATAACTGCCATCCGGCTTTTCATAGGATAAAAGTGCAGATAAAACGGTGTTTCCGTTCTTTTGAAAGTGTTCGTCCGTAACCGGAATCCGGAGGGCGGAGAGCGCTAAGAGAACCTGTGCACAGCTCTCTGCACTCTCGCCGCCAAATCCGGAAAAACCGCCGTTTTCATCCTGGATTCCGGAGAGATAGGAAAGTCCTGCCTGAATGGCTTGATTCACCGTCTCCTGCGCCCGGTATGGGGCAAGGGCGCAAAGCGCCATAGAGGTTAAATCCGGGTCGGACGTATCTGAAAATCCCCAGCCGCCGTCCGAAAGCGCGGAGGAAAGAATTTTATTGATATAACGATCTCGTGTTGCCTGATGTTCCTGTTCAGAAATCGCCGGAATTTCATAATTTCCGCTGTCAAAAGCAAAAAGCGCCCAGATCGCGCCGTTCACTCCTTGAAAAACGGTTTTGTCATAGTCTGCTAAGGGCAGCAGAAGATTATAGCCGCCAAAATTTTGGGGGTCTTGTCCGATTGCTGTTAATGCCAATACCACGCGTGCATATTCAGTATATTTCCGCTCGTGCAGAACCCCGTTTTTCTCGGAGAGTACAGACAGTACGTTTTGGGTGTAGCGGGAAAAATAGTCCGAAAGTCCGGTATCGCCGCTTTTTGCCAATCCAATCACCGTCCATTCACCCCCGACAGACGATACAGCCGGATCGGAAACCTGCGACAAAAGATAGCGTTTTGTGTCCGCATAGTCTGCCGATACAGTTGCAGTGACAAATAGAAAAAAGGTTAAAAAAAGCGAAATTGTTTTTTTCATCCTTTGCCTCCTTTTGCAAGATATCTATCGGACAAGCTCTCTAAAAATCCAGCCTGCTGTCAGCTGACCGCCGAAAAATCTGCACCTGCCAAAGGCTCTCTTGAGCATACAGAGCTGTCAGTGCGGCTGACCGAGAGATTGTCAATAAAAAATATATAGCGGACAGAGATTTTTTTGCGTCCTGTCCGCTATGGGTTACTGATTCTTTTCCTTTAATAAATCCCGAATTTCGCTAAGAAGCTCCTCCTGGGTCGGAGCAGGCTCTTTTTCCTCCTCCTCTTTCGGAGTCTTTTTTTTCAAAGCTTTGTTTACAAAGGTAATGACTGCAAAAATGGATGCGGAAATAATCAGAAAATTCACCACGTTTTGCAAGAAGCTGCCATATGCAATCGCCGCCTCCGGCTTTACCACCTGACCGGTCGCAGCGTCCACCACAGCGTCGCTTAACACAATCTTTAAATTCTTAAAATCCATACCGGCAGTAATCGCACCGAATACCGGCATAATAATATCGTTCACCAGGGACGATACAATCGTTCCGAATGCGCCGCCGATAATCACGCCGACTGCCATATCAATCACATTTCCCTTAAATGCAAATTCTTTAAATTCCTTTAGCATATGCTATCACCTCGAAAAATATTATATACTTTTTTGCGAAATTTGTCAAGTCATGTTTTTTACGGTCCGAACCATCAGCGCAAGCAGTGCGGCAAGGGCGAGGAACAGGACTGCGAGGATGGTATAGAGCGAGCTGATACAGAATCCGCCCGAGAGTGAGGCATAAAAGCTTTGGAATACCGGAGTATCTGCCGGAGAAAGCCGCAGAAAAAGCAGGGTAAAAAGCATAGAGAACGCCGCATGCAGAAGCTTTCCGAAGAAATAGGGAAACAAATTCAGATGGTATCGCGCCACCACGCCTAAAACCTGTAAATGAACGCTCAGTCCTGCAAAGCCGACAATCCCGGAGGATAAGACTAATTTCTGCAAAAGAGGAAGCTTGGTTTCGGATAAATTTGAAATTCCGCTTGTAAATTCTGCAAGGCTCACAAAGAACAGCCGGAATGCGGAATCGGAAAAGAACAGATCCGCCGCTAAATTTGCCGCCGTGCTTGCAAAGATTACGGTTCCGGATACTAACAGAATGCTTTGCACCGACTGACTCATCACATTGGCATAGACCTCTCCAAACGGTTTTTCCTCGGTTTTAGGGAGCGAAACTACAGGAGTAAAGCTGCCCCGGCGATAAAAGCGGAACATAACCCCTGCCAAAAGAGACGCAAGGATATGCGAAAGATACAAAAGCACGCCGATTTTCGGACTGGCATAAAGAGATATTCCCACCGCACCTAAGATAAAGAGCGGACCGGAATTGTTGCAGAACGCCAAAAGCCGCTCTGTCTCGGTCTTTGTGAGGTAGCTTTTTTCGTAAAGCTGGCATGCTGTTACAGCGCCTAAGGGGTAACCGCTCACCAACCCTAACACAAAAGCCGCCGCACCTGCACCGCCAACCCCAAAAAGCGGACGCATCACCGGTTGTAACAGACGTGCTAACACCTCGCAGAACCCGGAATAGACCAAAAGCCCGGAACAGACAAAAAAAGGAAATAAGGATGGCAGAATCACGCTCTCGCAAAGCTTAAGTCCTTTTTTTGCGTAAAAAACAGATCCTGCCGGGTTTTGCAGAAATAAAACCGTAAGCGCACATAAAATTATGTAAAGAAGTCTTTTTTTCATGAATGAATCACCCTCCTTCTAAAATGGGGTATAAAAAATGAGTACAGAACGGTCTGCACCTTTTTGATACCCCATCTATAAATATGACATGAAAAATCTATATCATGCATAAATTTTAAAAGAATCAGAAAAAGGGGTTGTTCCAGTTGGGAAAGATTTTAGAACAGACGGCAAGGGCTCTGGAGATGCCGCAGGAGGTTGTGACCGACTGTCCGGAATTGACAATTTCAGGAAACCGGGAGCTTCGTCTGGAGGGGTATTCCGGACTTTTGGAATATACCGATACCCAGATCCGGGTGTCTGCCGGACGGCAGGTAATTACAGTAAATGGAAATAATTTGGAAATAAAAAGCATTGCTACCGGGCAAATTACCGTAATCGGACGCTTTTTTTCTGTTGATTTTCAATAAATCGGAGGTTTTTTGAAATGTTTTCGGATAAAATCTTCCAATTTGCGAAAGGATATGTTATACTATACTTAGAGGGCTGTTCGATTGAACGATTTCTGAACCTGACACTTCGTCAGAATATCCGCCTTTTCCGGCTGAAGAAAAAGGAAAAATACCGGGCGACGGTGTGCGTTTACCGAAATGATTTCCCAAAAATCCGTCCGGCGGCGAGAATCACCCGGACGAGAGTCCGGATTTTAAAAAAATGCGGACTTCCTGCTATTTTAAAGCGTGTGCGGAAAAGAACTGTCTTTGCCGCCGGTTTTTTGATGTTCCTTTTGTGCCTTGGGATTACCTCGCAGTTTTTGTGGTCGGTGGAGGTGCGTGGTGTACCGGAGGAGGAAGCCGGTGAAATTCTCTCTGCGGCAGAGCTTGCCGGAGTGCGCGTGGGTGCATGGATTCCGGGATTGCCGGACGGAAACGAACGTAAGGACACCATCCTGCAAAACACCAGCCAGATCACCTGGGCATGGGTTTATGTAAAGGGTACAAAGGCGGTGGTTGAGGTTCGGAAGGCAACGCTGCCGCCGACGGTGGTTGACCCCAAAAAGGCATGTAATGTGGTGGCGGCAAGAGACGGCGTGATCTGTCAGATGATTGTAAAAGAGGGGAGCGCGGCGCTTGAAAAGGGCGAGCCGGTGCTTCCGGGAGATATTCTGATTTCCGGAGAAACAAGCGACGGGTTGCAAAAGCATGCCCAGGGCGAGGTTTATGCCTATACCTGGCATAAGGCAAGCGGAAAATTCCGCCGCACCAAAACAAGCGAACAGCTGACCGGTGAGAATAAGAATTTTTATATTCTGCGGCTCTTTTCCAGGGAAATACCGCTTTATTTCCGGCTGTCTGTTCCTTATGAGGAATACCGTTTAGAGGAAACAAACCGGGAATTTTTGCGGGGAAGGGACGGGTATCTCGGAATCGGTTTCCGGAGGCTTTGCTACCGGGAGAAAAAACAGAGCCGCGAACCGCTGTCAGATGAGACGGTGTGTGAGAT
>RQCD01000127.1 GCA_008668455.1 Clostridia bacterium | reverse complement strand
TGTTTGTGTATCCCATATATTTGTAACCCAGAAACATCGACTGTAATATTAGAAAGTAAGTACCTGTTCCCACATCGGGAAAATCAATTTCTCCGGGAACATATCCCACCTTTTTCATGATCTCTTTTGGGTTCTTCCAGCAATTCAGACCAGCAATTTCACAGCTGCCACTGTCAGGTTTCAGAAAACCCATCAGATGGCGGAGCGTTGTGGTTTTACCGCTGCCGTTTGTTCCTACCAGTCCAAAGATCTCTCCCTGTTTCACGGAAAAGTCAAAGTTGAAAATGCCTCTGCCCTTGCCATAATCCTTTGTCATGGAATGGACGGCGATGATATCACTCATGACTGTACACCTCCAAACGTCTTGTCATTTTTGTAAAAATGCATGAAATATTCCTCTAGACTGACGGAATGCTCCTCCAGCACTTTTATTTCACACTGAGATGCTGCCGCAAGAAAACGGTTTGTATCCTCGTCATTGACAACGGCGGAACAGGTCAGCTTTTCAGGATTTTTCTGCTCAAATTCAAAGCCGGCTTTCAAAAATCTGTTGTAACCGGATTGTTCCGCAAAAGTCAGCGTAAAGATGTTTTTCAGACCGTGCTTGACTTCCGCAGCGTCCACAATGGAAACAAGTCTGCCGTCCTTGATAATGGCGATACGGTCGCACACTGCCTCTACTTCCGTGAAAATATGACTGGAAAGCAGAATAGTTTTGCCATTCTTTTTCTCGTCACGGACAAAGTTAATGAAAATCTCCTGCATCACCGGATCAAGACCGCTGGTAGGCTCGTCTAAAAGCAGTATATCCGGATCATCCATAAACGCTGTAACGACAGCAAGCTTGCGCTTTTCGCCAATGCTCATGCGCTTCACATTGCCTTCCGGATTCAGCTTGAACTTGTCCAGCAGATATTGCAGACGCACCTCATTCTTATTGTGCCTCAGTCCCTGCATCATTCGTATAAACTGCCAGCCTGTCAGACCTTCCGGCAGGGCAACCTCTCCGGGGAGATAACCGACATTCTTTAAAATCCTGTTGTAATTGCGGTCACATTCCATGTCCAGTATTTTTGCATTGCCGCTTTGAGGTTTGGAAAATCCCATCAGATGGCGCATGGTAGTGGATTTTCCTGCACCGTTGGGTCCTAAAAATCCCAGCGTTTCGCCTTTTGTCACGGAAAATGAAACATCAAAAATTCCTCGTCCATGACCGTAATCCTTGGTCAGGTTCTGTACTTCAATCACTTTCATTCCATTCACCTCCGGCACTCCAATGCTGTGCATTGATGTTTTTTCGCTAACAGCACAGTCAGAATTGTCAATAACATTGCTGCTCCTACCCCCTGTGAGGGCAAAGCCTTTTGTTTTTTCATATGCTACACCTCCATGTTGTTTCTGTGATTCTATTGTACGACTACAAGGTAAAACGAAAGTAAAAAATGCGGAGAAAATTTCTCCGCATTGATATTTTTTATTCTGTTCTTCCAAGAGGCAAATGGATTGTAAATGTACTGCCCTGGTGCAGCTTGCTGTGTACCGTCACATCTCCGCCGCAAAGCTCCGTGATGCGCTTGACAATAGAAAGACCGATGCCGCTGCCCTTTGTCAGACTGGAAGTGTCATTCTGATAATACTTTTCAAAAATATGCTTTTGCGTTTCGGCGGTCATACCAATGCCGGTGTCGCTTACGCTTATCTTGACTTCATTTGGCAAGGTTTCAGCAGAAATCGTAATCTCACCATTTTCCGGCGTAAACTTAATAGCATTATTTAAAAGATTTATCCAAATCTGCTCCATCAGTTCTTCATTTCCATAGTAAGAAAACTCAAATTCCTCCGGCATATGCAGCGTGATATGCTTTCGTTCCATCTCTTTGAGTAGTAATATGGCACAGCACTTGATCTGTTCACTGAGCAGAAATTCTGTCTTGTCTGTGAGAATCTGGCACCCCTCCAGCTTCGACAGCAGCAGCGTATTCTGGGACAGATTCGCAAGCCGTCCCGACTGCTGATAAATCACTTCCAGATATTCCATACGTTCCTCTGTTTCGATGCCCTCTCCGGTTTCATAGAGATGCTCCGCAAAGCCACGGATAGAAGTGATGGGCGTTTTGAACTCGTGGGCAAATTCGTTGACAAAATTCTGCATTTCTTCTTTTGTGGCTTTTAATTCTGCAGTCATGGTATTAAAATTCTCGTAAATTTTCTCGTACTCTCCGGCGTTTTTTACGTCCAGTTTGACTTCCACATCACCTTCTGCGACCTGCTGTAAACCGTTCAGCACCGGAAGAAGCTTTTTCTCCATAGAGCGCAGAGAAATCCACAGGCTATAGCCTAAAATCAGGATCATCAGCGGAATCATGCCAAGCATATAGATGGAAGAGTGCGTATCGAAATGAAAGGCGAACATTCCAATCAGACCAAACGCCATAACTGCGCCAATCACCACAGAAATGCTCAGGAAAAATACCCATTTGAGCTGACGTACCCGAAACAGATGCCTGACTTTCTTCTGCTTCATGGCTTTCCCTCCGTTTCGTGAATCACCGCTTTATATCCAAGTCCTCGGACGGAAACCAGTTCAAAATCATTGCATTCACTGAATTTATTCCGCAGTCTGCTGATGTACGTCTTAATGGAATTATAGTCGCTTTCCGTATCGTAGCCCCAGATCTCGTCCATAATTTGCTGTTTTGTGAAAATAACGTCCGGATAGGAGAGCAGCTTGTACAGCAGGTCAAATTCCTTTTTTGTCAGCGTGACAGGCAAGCCGTTACATTCTGCAGTAAGGCAGTCTGTCCGCAGCACAAGATTACCCACAGTCAGCTGTTTTTCATTGGCAATTTTCGCACGGCGCAGAAGCGCTTTCATACGCCATTTCAGTTCCTCATAATCAATAGGCTTTGTCATGTAATCGTCAACGCCTGTTTCAAAGCCTTTCTTTTTATGGGCAAAGGTGTTCATGGCTGTGAGGAAAATAACAGGCGTCATGTTGCCGCTACTCCGTAAGACCTGCACGAATTCGTAGCCGTCCATTTCCGGCATCATAATATCGGCAATGATCAGGTCGATATGTTGATGTTCCATTACTTCCAATGCCTGTACACCGTTTCCGGCTTCAAGGAGATTGTATTCGTTTTTCAGTTTCGCTTTTGTCAGCAGGCGCACTGCCGCTTCGTCCTCTATAATCAATATATTCAGCATAAGCTTACACCTCCGATATTATTGTAGCTTTATTTCCCTGGTATGTCAAGTGGGGGTTCGGCCAATACAGCAATCTGAACTGCTCCCGGCTTTACATAGATAGAGGCAGCAGAGTAACTTCCTCCGTATTCACCGTCCAATGTCCATGGGATATCCTCTTTTGCTGTAATGGTAAAATAAGCTGATTTCATACAAGTTATATTGTCACAATCATAGGTTTGATTTATCAATGAAAGCTTGATACGTTCCAACTCAAGAATGGTTTTCGGGGTACGGATAAACATACCGTCCAGTAATCTGTCCTGCATATCTGATTTCGGCGGAGAGAGCTGTTTCATACCAGCAACAGAATGTATATTTCCTATCAGACCCATTATAAAATTGTCCTCTATGAATTTATTATTATAGCTGATTTTCATATACCTGCTTGCAGCATTAAAATGCTTTAGATCCATGCTTTTCAGAATTTGCATCAGGTAAGCAGGTGTACCCATCATGTTTTTCAACTTTTGATTTGTGACATAGCTTACATCGCTGAACATACCAAACATCGCAACATATGAGAAATATTCCTGATTGAATTTTACCAAATCAATCGTTTTGAAATTTTCGCTGACAACCATTTTCGCTGCTTCTATAGGGTCTTTCGGAATTTGCATGGAAATTTGCATGGAGCTTGCAAAGTCGTTGACTGTTCCGGTAGGAATATATCCGCATGGAGTGTGGGTATTGCTTTGAACAACTCCGTTCATCAGCTCGTGAAGCATTCCGTCACCGCCGGAACAAACGATCAGATCATATTCCATGGCGTGTGTCTGGATATATTCCTGTCCGTCTCTAGCAAAAGCTGTTGAGTGTACTGTTACATCATACCCAGCAGATGTAAAGAACGAAAGAATATCGGAAAGGTATTTTTTGACTGCGCCTTTTCCCGAAAAAGGATTATATACAAATAGCAATTTTTTCATGGCAATTATCCTAAATATACTCGCCTCTATTTCAAAACGCACAATAGAGGCGAGTATTATAATCTATTGAATTGGTTCAAGTCACAGTAACAACTGTACCATTTTCTCCATTGACCAGTCTATACACACTCTGCCTGCTGTTTTCCAACAGAAATGGGGAATGTGTCGTATACGTGATCTGATATGTTTCAGATAATTTTTGTAAAAAATCCAGAAGATTCTTCTGTGCATCCTCATGAAGATGAAGTCCCGGTTCATCCAAAAGAAATACAAATGGCGTCCGTTCGGTTTTTTTAATTGCTTCAAACCATACCCAGAAGGAGAAGAACCACTGAAATCCTTTGCTCCGGCTGGTAAGCGGCAGAGATATCATACTGTGTACATCCTTGATTTGGATTTGCAGCGTTGTTTCATATACAGGAGGGATTTTCTTGCGGAACAGTCCTTTTTTCTGTTGGGGAGTCACGATATTTCGTGACAGTCCCAGTTCAATCCGAAGATCTGAATTGCCCGTCCATACCTGTAGGAAAGAGTCAGATAATTCTGCCTGTGCTATTTCAAGATCCGCCTGAAAGACGGACAAATCTTCTGCATTTAAAATCGCCTTGACATCAAGACCGGTGAGTGCCAAAAATGCACAGACCGTTTGTCCGTCAGGAGTCTGAGATCTATTTTCCAACTGCTCCAGGCAAATTTCAGAAGGCAGCATGAAGCATTCATCATAATAAAGAAATCGTGGAATATTCGGCAGCAGCCATGTCCGAAATACATATTCGTTGATCGGATTATCCCAATTATGAGGATTATCAAAAAACCGTCCCACCTTTTTTAGAACCGTCTGTTCTGGTTTTCCTAGCACAGCTGAAACTTTAACTGAAAATCGTTCAAAATCTTCTTTTGTATGCAGTGTTGCCAATTCTTTGTGCATTCCCATCAGCTCCGGAGCTTTTTGAGAGGTATAAGTCTCCCAAAAGGCATAAGCATCATAGGTAAAACCATTATCAATCACCTGATGCGCACCCACATAATCAGTCATCCGGCAAAATTCTGCTTTCTGTTCTGGCCGAATCATTTCCCTATGGATCTCTTCCAGAAGTTCTCCGGTAACTTCATAGGTCAATACCGTTGCCGGCGGCGCTTTTTTGGCTGCCAGCAATTCACGCCTTTTCCTTCGCGGAAAATCTGCTTGCTCATCAAAATGAAACCTGCCGCTTTCCGTATTATAGTAATTCGACTTTGCAAGCAGCTCTAGAACACTTGTCTTTCCGGCTTCATTGCGTCCTACCAATGTAATAATGTTTTTTGATAAGTCAAGTTCCTGTGTTGTTACAATACATCGATAGGGATACATTATAGCCTTTTTCAGTCGTATCATAAAGCTCACCTCCTGCTCCAAACGAAAAGTATCAATCAAAAAGTTCCTTGAACAAATCTAAAAGTTTATCCAGAAAGCCTTGCTCTTCAACCACAGTTTCTTCCACAACCGGCTCAGGAATGGTGACACCCTCAGCGGAAATGATAAAAGTGGTTTTGTCTATGCTGCTGTTTTCTTCTGATACATAAGATTTCGGAAATTCTAAATCATATTTGGGAATTCTCGTTGTATTCGCTGCACCCTGTATGACAAAGGCGCTGTTATAAATACATTGACAACCAGATGTCCCAAATCCTTCAAAACCTCCTCTGCACAGCGTCCAACAATAATACAATCACCATTATTTGCCTGCTTAATTATGTGACGTTTCTCCAGTTCAAAAACAATATCGCCTGGAGACATACCATAAAATTCACGTCTGTTGCCATGATATACCGACATATAAAGAAATGGGTTCGTCAGCTTTTCTTCCGCTTCCTTCAGAAGTTCCTGCGGCAATCCACTAAGAGAAATTGCCTGTTCCATCAGCTGCTTATCCAAACAGGGAATTTCCAGCATTCCTGCAGCTTTTTCTGCAATTTCATGACCGCCGCTTCCATATTCCCTGCTGATACAGATAATTCTGTTCATTTTGATTACCTCCTTGTTCTGACGAAAGGAATAAGATTGCTTTCGCTTGATAATTATATAATAGAGGAGAAAGGTTAAACGAAAGTAAAAAATGAGATGTTTTTTTGCATAATGAAAAAATACGATACACAATTGATACTTTGTGTGGCATCACCTGCCGCATAAAAGCAGGGATAAATTTTCTCTGAACATAACGGTTTCTGTTTTAAGTTATGGATAATAACAACTGATCAAAGAGTACGGGAATGGTAGCGGTGGTTGTTGATACGGAGGGCAGTCTCGTTTCAAAATCCTTTGAAATGATCGAGTTTTGCAGTATGGTAAATCAAAATGAAAAGGGACTTTCTTTATGCTCTGCCTTATGGAAAGAGGATGTGTGGGGAATACTGAAAGCCCTATGGGAATGCACGATATGAACGGCATTATTGGTATGACCGCCATTGCTGGCGCACACATTGACGGCAGGGAGAGGGTCAAGGACTGTCTAAGCAAAATATCCGCTGCAAGCAAGCACCTGCTTTCGCTGATAAATGACATTCTGGACTTTTCCAAGATTGAGTCGGGCAGTATTACTTTGTCCGATGAGCCTTTCAGTATTTCCGAGTTGCTTGACAACGTGGTGTCTATGGTCTCGCCACAAATGCGTTCAAGAAACCAGCGGTTCGGTGCTCATCATATATGTTTTTTCAAAAAATGGAGTACAGTTTTTACTACTGTACTCCATGTGATTATTTTATTTCTATTCTTTTGGTCTGCGGCTGTTCTTTTTCTTTTTTAGGTAAGGTTAGCTTTAATATTCCATTTGTGTATTCTGCGTCGATAGCGCTTTCATTAATATTTGAAATATCAAAGCTCCTGCAATAAGAACCATAGCTTCTTTCTCTGCGTATATATTCTCCGCTGTTGTTTTTCTCATCGTTTTCAGACTTACGTTCTGCACACAAAGTAAGCGTGCTTCCGTGGATATCTATCTTGATATCGTTCTTGTCAAAACCGGGCATTTCACATTCAAGAAGATATTTATCTCCTTCATCTCTTATGTCGGTTCGACAATGGCTTACATTTCCAAATCCTTTGAAAAAGTCCTTTTCAAAATCTCTGAAAGGATTCCAGATATCGTTTCTTTCATATGGTGTTAATCCAAACATAATAAAATTCCTCCTTTTCTTTATTATTGTATTTTTTTAATTTATTATTCGTTACAGGTACATTCCTCCGGCGATTTATCTTCTCTCAGTCCTTTAAACACAGGCTGCCGCATACTGCCGCTGTCTGTTTTCATCATATACTTTACTGTACATACAAGTTCGGGTTTTACCAATACAGCATTTTCATTGCCTTTCGGAATTTCAGAAAAAGAACAGC
>RQCD01000045.1 GCA_008668455.1 Clostridia bacterium | reverse complement strand
TTGTTACCGTTGCGATTTTTACCTTTAACGGATCGCTTGGAAACTTCTTCTGGCCGTATCTGATTTTAACGGCAGATAACAAGCTTGTGATGGGTGTAAAGCTATATAAGATGCAGGGTTCGGGGCTTTCCCTGGATCGGCAGATGATGATGCTGACGTTTTCCATCATTCCGCAGCTTGTAATCTTTGCGCTGTTTCAGCGGTACATTGTCGGAGGAATTAATGTTGGCGGTGTAAAGGGATAACGTTTACAGAGATAGGAGGAAAAAGAATGCGAAAATTTTTCAACACCCTTCTTGCAGGAGCATTAGCCGTCTCGGTGATGCTGCCGGGAATCCCGGTGAGAGCAGAGGGAGAGCAGCAGGTTGCAACAGAAGAAAAAAAGGCGGAATCCCGGTATGAACTGATCAATCAGGATTTTGAGGAGTCCGCCGATGGACTTCAGACAGTCGGTTCAGGGTTTTCGAGAAAAATGTCCCCAAACGAAACAAATGCTTTTGCAATTGATAATTCCTGCGGAGCTAACAACTTTATTGGAAGTTATGCCCAAAAGGGACTCCCAGAGGGACGGTATCACATTTCCTTTGACTATTATGCAGAGGCATTAACAGATTGGTATGTACTTTTGCATGATGGAAATTCGGAGGGACTGACCGATACAAGAAGCTGGTATTTTATCCGGTCAACCGGCGAATATTTTCGTGTTTCAAGGTCGAAAAAGCCCTGGGAAACCGGTTACCTGGTTTATCAGAACCGAAAAGCTAAGGAATGGTATCATGTAAATATCTGGATTGATACTGAAAACCGTGAGTTAATTTATCAGCTGAATGGAAAAACAGTTGTTTCACAAAAGCTGGATGATGAAACGCTGCAAGGGTTTAAGGGATTTGCAGTGTTTGGTTATTTTGGTGCAGCGGAAAAGAGCTACACTTATTTCGACAATATGAAATTTTATAAAGAGGATGAAGAAACCTGCATTGAGCAGAATCCGATTTATATTGATTATGCATTGCCGGACGGTGTAAAGGCGAATAACTTTACAAAGGATCATCCGGTACAATTTCATCTCACACTGAAAAACCGGGTTACATCCGCACAGGACGCAGAATTTTCTTATGAAATCCGTGACTATCTGACGGATGAAACGGTTTGGGAAAGTACAGAACCGGAGCACGTACAGCTACCGGCAGGAGAAACCGCAGCGCTTACAGTCCAGGCAGGAAAAGTGTGCTACGGACGATTCCAGTATCTGATTAAAACCAGGATCGGGGAGCGGACATATACAAAAGCCATTCCCTATACTATGTCGAATCATACAGAGGATATGCCGTTAAATTATGCAAGCGGTGTTTCGGCGCATATGCCTTCAAAAGGAGATCCGGAAATCGGAATCCCGCTTTTAAAGACTGCCGGAATCGGATCGTTAAGAGGCGAGCTGCCCGGCTGGTCGACAATTGAGCCGGAAAAAGGGAAATATGTATGGCCGGATAGTGTAGAGCATTTTTTACAGCTTGTGGATGAAAACGAAATTCATTATATGTTTATTGTCGATACCGGAAACGGCTGGGCTTATCCGGACCCCAATAACGACAACCCATGGAATCCTCCCGGAACAGATGAGGGTATTGCAGGAATGGGAAATTTCCTTACCTATCTTGCAAAGATGGCAAAGGGAAGAATCTATGCCGTGGAAAACTGGAATGAGTATCATAATGCATCAATGGCGGGCGTTTATGCAACTGACTACAAGCTGAATGCCCGGCTGCATAAAACCATTTATGAGGGACTCAAGGCAGGCGATCCGAATATTCTTGTGGTCGGAATTGACGAGGACGGCTGGGGACTTTATAACACAGCTGCCATTGAATCCTATTTAAAGTTTATGGATAAGGAATATTATGACGTGATTTCCCTCCATCCATATCCGGAGGCTTATGTCAAGCCGGAAAAAGGTATCACTAAAAAATTCTCGGATGATATGCGCACTGCTCTGAAAAACCGGAATTTCAAGTCAGATGTACCGATCTGGTTTAGCGAAATTGGTTTTTCGGACGGTGCAGCCTTTAACGACCGGAACAAACAGGCGGCATGGACAGTACGAAACTATGCGCTTTGTATGGAGGAGCAATCGGCAGAGGTTGTGTTTAATTATAACTATATTCAGTATTCTACCATTGCAGATAGTTCGATATATAATGATGCACTTTTTCGCGAGGCAAGCTATGGAATCTTAGAAGATTTTATGCCTTCTGCAACGG
The DNA here is from genome assembly GCA_008668455.1 of Clostridia bacterium. Taxonomy (GTDB): domain Bacteria; phylum Bacillota; class Clostridia; order UBA1381; family UBA1381; genus RQCD01. Next base: position 11,117 of record RQCD01000045.1, on the reverse strand, counting down.
AGGTTTGTCTGCTCGGAAAGCCGTCCTATGTTGCAATCGCATATTACAACGGGATTGTGGCGGACTGTCAGTCGATGAAGGAGCTTTATCCGGGAAATGACGATAAATTCTGTTATCAGATTAAAACCAGAAACGGTGAGGACGTTCTGATGCTGGGGGCAGAAAATGAGGAAACACAGAGCTTTGCATTCGATCTGGGCTGCGACAGCGTCATTGTTGGAGATAAATTCGGCAATGAGAAAACTGTCTACGGAATTAATGGAAAATATTCCTTTGCTGCCGCTGAAGATGAAATTATTTATGTGAGAGGTAATTTTCAAAATGTTGCAGAGTGCGAGCCGGAGTTTTCCTTAAGCGAGGTGTCGCTGGAAGTGCCGGTTTCCTACAATTTCTCGCTTGAATTGAATACACCGAAGGATTTTTCCGGAAACATTCAGCTTTCTGCAAAAAATATTGATTGCCTGAACGCGGATGATCAGAAAATTTCAAACGGTAGTAAAAAACTGAATTTCCTTACAAAGGATACCTTGCAGGATCAGGCATGGATTCAGCTTTCTGTAACGGACGAGCAAGGGCGTGTTTATTATGAAGTGACAGCAGATGTCAGCTACACGAAGTCGGCAAAGATTTCAGAGGAAAAACGCTGGCGAATGTCCGGAAAACAGTTTGATTTGTGGAATTTAAAATTTGATGTCACGAATATCCGGAAGGACATTCCCATCGGAGGAAGTCTTGTTGCAAAGGAAAACGGGAGAGCCTATGCGATTCCGGAAATTGCACCGGGAGAAACCAGAGAGGTTGTGATTCCGAAAACCAAAATCAATACCATTTCAGACTTGGGTGTGTTTGATGGAGATTTAAAGCTTTCCACAGGTGAAACCATGGAGGTTGTTGTGGATAGTGGACTTCTGGTGGCGCAATATGCTGAAAAGTCTCCCACAATAGACGGAGTGATTGATAAGGGCGAATACGGCAGCGAAAAGCTGAAATTCTTGATTGATCAAAAAAGTCAGGTATACGGCATGCCGACTGCATGGAACGGAAAGGACGACCTTAGCGCGGAGGGATATATCAACTATGATGAAGAAAATGTATATCTCGCAATGCGGGTTAAGGATAACGTATTCCGGCAGATCAACGAGCCGGACACGATGTGGAATGGCGACAGTTTGCAGGTTTTGTTCGTCTTTGACAAGGCAAAAACCGGATCGCAGTATTGTATCAGTATTCCGAAAGGACAGGAGAAAGCAGCAATCTACAGGCATATGCAGGAGGATAACAACGGCGGATTAAACGGCGGAACAGCAACCGGCATTTATACGGACGCTGAGGCAGCTGTGAAAAACGAACATGGCTATACCACCTATGAAATCCGGTTCGACTTCGACAAGCTGCGCTGGCATTATGACGATACAAAAGATCAGCCTGTTCCGGGATCAATTATGTGGTTCTCGGTATGTATCAATGATGACGACGGAGAAAACAGAAAGCTATGGATGGAATACGGAAGAAAGGGAAGCGCAATCGGAAGCGGAACAAACACAGGTGAGTTCGCGTCCGAAATGCTGTTTCTTCCAAGATAAGTAATGTTAAAAACAGGCAAAGGCCTGAAATGAAAATAAAGGAGATGTCTTTTTATGAAAAAACAAACCTTCAACAAAGCTGCCAGTGCAGCGCTGAGTCTGGCAATGCTCTTATCAAGCGCGCCTGCATTTGCAGAGAATGTGAAAACAGACGGAGTATTCTGGAATGATTTCAGAACAACTTCCAGTGCGTGGTCAAGTGAGATAATAGGAAATGAAAACGGTATGAGTATGCGGACGGTTACCGATGATACAGCGCACGGAAAGGTTTCCGAAATCTACAGTCCTGGTGGTAGCGGAACAGAATGGGGAATGTGGGGCGGCACTGCCTACACGCTTGCAGACCCGGCAAAGGGAGAAAAGCTTTTAATCAGCTATGATGTAAAATCAATCAATGTCAACACGCATATTGAGGTTGCCGCACCCTCCTGCAATTATACAGAAACCCTTGCATTTGCAAACGGTATGGGATATATTTTTGATAACTGGGGTGCAGATTTTAAGCCGGAGGTTGAGAGCGATAAATGGACGCATGTTGATCTTGTGATTGACCAGGCGGCAAAAACCGGTGACTGCTACATGAACGGAAGACTGCTGAAATCAGAAACAGCCTATAACCTGCCGGATACGATCGGATCGGTTCGTGTGAAGCATTTTGCATCAGGAACAGAGGGAAGATACAGTCGTTTGGATAATGTCAAGGTGTCTGTGCTAAAGGACAGCTCCTTTGCACCGATTCAGTATACCTATGGCGAAAATGCAGCCTATGTTCTCCTTTCGTCAACACTGCCGGAGGGAAAGCTCCCGGATGCAACCGTCAAGCTGCTCGGAACAGAGGAGGCAGCTGAGGGTGTTACCGTAACAAAAGAGGGTGCAGATATTTTAAAAATCGATTACAGCCATGCGAACTTAGTGGGAGGAGCAGAATACCTCGTTGAGCTTGCAACACCGGTTTTAGATATTCTGGGCAGAAGCTTAGATCATGAGATTGTGTTTGACGCACCGACCGGAATGGTTGAAACAACAGTTACAAAAACCGGCTTTGAGGAGGAAAATACCTGGAGAAGTAACACAGTAGGAGCGTGGCCTGCTAATTGGGCGAATATCAGCAATTGGGGTAATCCGGAGGAAATTGGACATACCACAGAACCGGGCAATGATTCCAATCATGTGATTAAATTTATGGAGCCGTATGCAGACGGTCAGGCAGAAAAGAAATTAAAATACACACTGCCGGAAAATCTCCCGGATGAATGTGAATTAAAAATCAGCTATCGTACAAAGATTCATGCAATTGAGAATGACGGTGCAGATCAGACAGCAATTACTTTCCGTCCGGTACTCACGCAGTCAGGAAACGAATCCTTTATGATTGCAGAAAATTATTATAATGGGTTTGACGCTCATAATGGCGGTCTGACGATTTCCACAGGCAGCGCTTGGGCGCAGAACGGAGGTCAGACAATTCTTGCAGCAGACCAATTCCAGTTCGACAGCTGGTATACCATGGAATATACCTATCATCTGGACGGAATCAACCGTGCAACGGTTGACTATGCTGTAAAGAATGAAAGCGGAGCTGTGGTTGCGGAGGCAACCGGTAAAAATGCTCCGGGAACACTTATGACTAAACCGGACGCAATTGTATTCGTGCATTATGATGGCAGCAGAACAAAGCAAGCGTACACACTTTTGGATGATTTCTCTGTATCCTACACAACAAGCGAGACGGCAGCGCCGGCAATTCGTCTGATCGGTATGGATGATTCTGCATTGCTCCCAAAAGCAACTGTGTCGAATAGCTTTAAGGGCTTTGATGTACAGTTTGCAGAGGGACAGCCGGAGGATAGCGTAACAGCAACGCTTACATCCGGGACAGACACAATTAATTTCACCGTAAAACGCTTAGGGGATGGAAGAGAATGGAAGTATTTGCTTTCATCTTTCCTGAAACCGAATACAAACTATACCTTTACCATGACCTATGGAAATAACGACACTTATTCCTATCGATTTACCACCAGTGCGGCTGATCAGATTGAATTTGCAGATTTCGGTTTCTATCGTGCAGACGGATCGGAAGTGAAGAAAATTTCCGAGCTTTCGGATGGTGAGGTGATCACTGTTCGGGCAACAGTATATAACGCAACCGGAGACGAGGAAAAAGTATGCGTATCAGCAGCAGCCTACGAAAACGACTTTATGAAAGATGTTAATTATGATGAAAAAACCGTAGACGGCAGCATGGACGGAACCGTTCTCTCGGCAAATGTCACCTATCATACCGGTATGGATCAGCTTTGCGGATTCTTCTGGGATGGCATTTCCACATTAAAGCCGTATATGGACAAGATTGAACTTTAGGAGGCATAACTATGAGAAGACTTCTTGCTGCGCTTTGCGCAATCATGATTGTAGGAATATTGGGAATACAGACCTGCTTTGCCCGCAGCACAGAGCTTCTCTATGTAGATTTTTCCAAAGGGGCAGAGGATTTCCGGAAGCTTTCGTCCTCCGGGGACTCCTTTGCCATTAAATCGGTTGATGTGGCGCATGGAAACAGTTTGAAAATCACCCCATCCAAAACAAACAGCCTGGTCGGATTTTATCAGGCTGGCGGACTGGAGCGCGGACGGTATCATTTAGAATTTGATTTTTACTGTGATGGAATAAATGCTGAAAAAAGCTTTTGGTTTTTAGCAGAAGACGCAAAGGGAATCCATGATCAGACAAACGGCATGGCTCTTTTGCAATGGTGGAAAGACGGAACGCTTGGGATTTCCAGAAATGTTTCCAATGTTCCGGATCCTGCGCTGTACACAACCTATCAGGATCAGAAATGGTATCGTGTTTCTGTTTGGATTGATACCGAATATTCGGAAATTTTAACAGAGATCAACGGATGCAGGGTTTATTCCGGCAATCTTCCGGAGACGCTCGGCGCAGTTTCCGGCTTTGCGTTTCGCTTAGACCAAAACGCGTCGGATGCTGTTTATCTTGATAATAATCGTATCAGCCGGGAAACGGAAACAACCAGTGTACTATCGCCGATCAAAACCAATATTGAGACAAACGCCATTGGCAATAATTTTTCCAATGATCAGAAACCGGTCTTTTCCGTTTCCTACACCAATCGAACAGACAACAGGAAAACGGTTCAGATTACCTATGCGTCAGAAGTAAAAAACGGAAATCGGATTTGGTCGGAAAACGGCGGAACAATCAGCTTGGAGGCTGGTGAAAGCATAGAACGTGAAATTGCAGTGTCAAAGCCATACTACGGCAGACTGAATTTTTTAGTGGTACTGTCAGATGGCGAAGAACAATGGATCAAATCAGCGCCATATACCATGACAAACCATTCCGGAGATATGCCGAATCACAACCGGTTCGGTGTGGTGACGCATATCGGAAAGGGAAAAGGTAACGCTGATGATCTGCTCCCTCTGATGAAACAAGCCGGAATCGGCTGGATTCGGGATGAAATGCCGTCCTGGCCGTCGGTTGAGCAAAGTGCGGGTGTGTATACATTTCCGGAATATTATGATCATTTTTTAGAACTGATCAAAGAATACAATTTAAATTATCTTTCCCTGTTCGACCACGGAAATGCACTTTACAAAGAGGAGAAGGCAGGTATATTTGATCCGCCGAAAACCGAGGCGGCTCTGACAGCTTTAAGAAATTTCATTCGGGAGCTTTGCATTTATTCTGATGGCGGAGTAAAAGCAATTGAGGTCTGGAATGAATACCATAATGCCACCATGTCCGGCATTTATGCAGAGGACGCAAATGTGAATGCGAATATGCACAAAGCGATTTATCAGGGAGTGGCAGATAGCAAAACGGAGGTTAAGGTCGTAGGAATTGACGAGGATTATTGGAATTTTCCAAACACCATTGCAAATTATCTTGCGGCAATGAACGGAGAAAAATGCTTCGACTATGTCTCAATTCACCCCTATGCTGCAAAGCAGACGCCGCCGGAGAGGGGCGTTACCGGTGAATTTTCAAGCCGGCTGCGTGATTTATTAGAGCAGTATCATCAGGATCGGAATGTACCGATCTGGCATACTGAAAACGGATACCCGGATATTGAACTGGAAAACGACCGGGAAAAACAAGCGGCATGGACGGTACGGAATCAGGCAGTTGTGCAGGCAGAGGATTCCTGTGAGGTTTGGTTTAATTACAATTTTATGACCTATGCGAATTATTACCGTACCGCGTCAAGTGAGGCAACCTTCGGGATCATAGAAAGTGACGATCCTGCGGCGGCAGAGGTTCCGTATCTTGGGAAAGAGGCATATCCGGCATTGGGATATTATAACGGTCTAATGGCAGATAACGATTATATAGAAACAATTGCCTGCCCAAAATCGGAGGACGTCAGAATCTATCATTTTAAGGATCGTTTCGGACGTGATATCCTGATGCTCTATACGATTTCCGATCAGGAGCAAACGCTTTCGGTTCAGATCGGAAACAGAAATGCTGTGCTTGCGGATATGTATGGAAATGAACGAAAGCTTTATGCACAGGATCAGTGCTTTGATCTTACGCTTAGCCGAAATCCGCAGTATCTGATTGCAGATTCTATGAACCATATACAGGCTTGTGCGGAGCACAAGCAAAATTCTTCTCTCTATGCGATGGTGAGAGGAATGTCAGAGCCGGGAGCAGACGCAGTTTTATTGGTTCTCCGAAACGGTTACACCATGGCAGAGCTTACTCCGGAAAATGCCGGCGAGGCAATCTATTATCAGAATCAGGGAAAGGCAGATCAGAACGGAGAATTTTTCTTTGCAGTTCCGATTGCAGAAGCCGGAGAAATGACAGCCTATGTGCAATGCGGAGGGGAACAGAGAGTATTTACAGTCATTTCCGGTGAAAATCGGGTTGTAACCTATGAAAATAAGCTTGGCAATGCATGCGTTACGGTGGTTTGCCCGGAGGATTGCGAACAGGAAATTATTTATGCAGGATATTCTGAAACCGGAGCTTTAAACGGTATTAAAACCGTTCAAAGCAGGGAAACAAATTCCGGAATGACTGCGGCATTTGAGTATGTGAATCAGACAGAACAGGGGAGAATCTTGTTTTGGAACAGTCTGGAAGAAATGAAACCGATCGGGAAAGGGATCAGAATAAATTTATGAGGTGAAAAGTCTGAATAAAATCGCCCATAGCACAGCTTTTTGCTCGGAGCGGTACCAACGTACAGAGCAGTGACGTTACCTAAATCAAAGATTTAGAACGCTGTTGCATAGTTCTCGTTTCCAAATTAAAAATTTGGACTCGAACTCAACCACTCGCTGCAAAGCAGCACTCTGAGCGATTTTCTTTCAGACTTCAGTTTTGTGCCTTACGGCACGGAGAGGAATGGTTATAAGGATGACAATGAAAAGAAAGGGCAACATTCGGCGCGCCGAAGGTGCAGCGCTTGCCGCGGTGATCGCGTCGCTGATGCTTCCGGTGAATGCCTTGGGAGCGCAGATCACAGATACTGGAGTAGAATATTTCGGATCAACAGGAAGTCAGGGAAAATATACAATCATGGTTTTCCGACCGGGAAAAACAGAAAATGATCTGATTCCCGGAGAAAATAACAGCCATGTTGTGGCATACGAAAATCAGGGAATCTCTAATGCAGACGGAAGCTTCCGGGTATATTTTCAAATTGACGGAGAAACAGGCGATTATCCGGTAGTGTGGTATTCGGAAACAACCAATACTATCACAAAGGACAGCATAAGCTTTGTAAACGCAACGGAGTTTCAATTGAAAGTGGACGGATTAAACGATCTCAAAAAAGATCCGGCATTGACAGTGGATAAAGTGCGGCAATATCTCGATACGAATAAAAGAAGTCTGAATCTGAATATTTCTGCAGAGCTTTCCGCGTTTGCAGAAATTGTGTATAATGATTTGCTGGAAGAAGCGTATCAAAGCGACGATTTTCAGGGAACAACAGAGAAATTTATGATGGAGAATGAGATCGCGCTTTTAAACATCGGAGCATGTGAAAACATTTTTGAAAAAGGAATATGGCTGATAAAAAATGATAACGGGTTTTCCAAATACTTTGGAATGGACGGAAAATATGAAAAGAATCTGACAATGCAAAAGAAGGTCACAAAAAGAGCGCATAACCAAAAGCTTACCAGTTTCCGGCAGGCGGTGTCTGCCCTTGAGACAGCATTTGTTTTATCAGTGATTGAAAACCCGGATGGTGTGGAAAATGCAAGAGAGGTTATGAATACATATTCCTCACTCTTCTCAAGCGCTACGCTGTCCGCGGACAACAATGTTTTAAACCGTGCTTTAGGAACAAGCTATCAGAGTATTTCTGCATTTGAGACTGCGGTTAAAAATGCAGGAAAATCAAACGATTCCGGAACATCCGGCGGTGGCGGATCAAGAGGCAGTAATTCCACCTCAGGAGGCGGATTTGTTGTGGTTCAGCCGGAACAGCAGCAGGATGGCACAAAGGAAACAATCCCGGATGACGTCTATGTTGATCTTGAGGATGCAATCTGGGCAAGAAATGCGATTGTAAGCCTGACCAATCTTGGAATTTTACAGGGAACCGGAAAGGATACCTTTGAACCAAACGCAAATGTGACAAGAGAACAGTTTGTAAAAATGCTGGTGGCAGCATTTGTGAAGAATCAGGAGGAAACAGAGCTTTCCTTTGAGGATACTGATCAAAATGCTTGGTATTATCCGTTCCTGAGGCGTGCGGCTGCAAATCAGATGATTTCCGGTATTGATGAAACCCATTTCGGAGTTGGACAAAACATTACCCGTCAGGACATGGCTGTTATGGCGTACCGTGCGGCATTGTCCGGCTTTTCCACAGAAGAAACCCCGGCAGACCGCTTTGAGGATTATTCTAAAGTGGCAGATTATGCAAAGGACGCAGTCAATGTGATGGTGAAAAACGGCATTATTAACGGTGTTGACAGGCAGAATTTTGCACCGGACGCATTTGCAACCAGAGCACAGGCGGCAAAAATTATTTATGATATTTACAGATTGCTGTATTAACACAGAATACAAGGAGGATATAACATCATGACAAAGAAAAGAGCCGGGCGAATCATCAGCGGCATATTAACCATATGTATTCTGGCGCAGTTACTGATGATCAGCGCAGTATCCGCAAAAGCGCCGGATACCACCGAAAACCAACTGAAAGTGCTGTCTGTGCTTGGAATTATGGATGAGGTTCCGGAAACCAATGTCACAAGAGGCGAGTTTGCATGCTATGCAGCAAAAATGGCAGACATTGATATCGACGCAACTGTATCGCAGAGATACTTTAAGGATATTGACAAGAATAACAGAATTGCAGCGGCTGTACACGGTCTGTATGAGCGCGGCATTGTTGCCGGAACAGAGGACGGAACATTTTCTCCGAATGAAGAAATTTCTCCGAGAGCGGCGGCAGTTATGCTGCTTCGCATGGCAGGCTATGGCGCAGTGATCAAGGATTTTAACGGATATGGAGAATATATTTCCAAATACAATCTCTCTGTTGGCGGGACAAAGCTTAGCGGTGCGGACGCGGCTCGTATGCTCTGCCGTGCATTAGATATTCAGATCTGCACGGTTGATCAGTCGGGCGAAAAATGGCAGTATTCCATCAGCGAGGAGGAACCCCTCGGAAAGAAGTACTTTGACCTCTACAAGGTGAACGGTATGATCAGCGCAGCAGATAAAATCTCACTGGACACAGCCATTGGCACAGATGAGGCAAGAATTGGAGGTGTTGACTATCGCGTCCTCCGTGATGATACCAAAGCTGATTTATATCAGAATCTGGGGATGTATGTGGAGGCATATATCCGGGAGGATCAGGCGGACGGCGATGAGGTACTTTGTGTTCTCCCAGATGATCAGAAAAATGAAGTTATTACTATTTTTTCGAGAGATTTAGAGGATGTATCTGACGAACTGGCGGTCACCCATGAAACAAAGAACCGTTCCAAAACAACACGTCTGGAGAAAAATGCAGTCATTCTGAAAAACGGTCAGCTGGTAACCAGGGAGCTTGCAGCATCTCTGCGCATCAAAAACGGAACAATTAAGCTGATTGCACACAATGGAAAGTATGATACTGCGATTGTTTCGGCATATGATTATGTATATGTCAGCAAGGTAGATACCGTCAATGAAATGGTTTATGCAAAGCATGGCGAAAGTATTAACCTTGAAAGGGAAAAATATGACCGTTTTCAAATCATAACGGCAGAAGGGAAAACCGGAAGTGTCAGCGACTTAAAACCCGGAATCCTTTTAGCAGTGCTGCGATCAGACAATATGCTGGAAATTAATATTTGTCAGCAGGCCGTATTAGCAGCTGTTCAGGGAATCGGAGAGGATTATCTGACGCTGGACGGTGAGGAATATGAGATTGACCCTCTTTATATGGAGGAACTAAAGAGCCTGATCAGTATCGGGAAAAAGGGTACATTCTTTCTGAATAACTTTGGTGAAATCTCCTACTTCACGCAGTCGAGTGAAAATGCGAATGTCTATGGCTTTTTAGTAAAATGTGTTGCAGATGAGGCAGATGATTCGGATGTAACTATTAAAATGTTTACAGAAGAAGGAAAAATGGAACGATACAAAGCGGCGCAGAAAGTCAAGATTGACGGGAAAACCTATCAGTGTCACAAAGCGCCTTTGGTTTTAGAGGAGGCAGGAGACGGAATCATTTCGCAGCTTGTGATTTATAAGCTGAATGCCGACGGTGAGATTTCCTATATTGATACCGCAAAGCCGGAGCAAAAGGGGACAGGACTTCGGATCACCGGCAAGCTTGCAGACCGGAACTGGTATGCAGCAGGTCGGCTGATGCTCCCGGATGTGGCGTTGAAGAAAAATGGAATCATTTTTAAAACGCCGGCTTATGCAAAGGCGGCGAGCGCAAATGATAATGAGTTTAAACTTGTGACCTCTTTGGATAATAAAAGTCAGCGCTCCATTGCCTATTCAACAGACAGTGACGGCTTTTGGTCGGACGTCATCGTTCTTCCGATTGAGAAAATGACCGGATCAGTCAGCTGGGCAGCGTCTCCGTATATGGTTTGCGATGCTTACGAGGCATATGATGAAACGGCTGAAGAAATCAAAAACTATGTGAAGTTAGCAGGAGGAGAGCAATCCGATATCGGTATCAGAATTTACGAGGTTTCGGATACCTTTGAGGTGTTGCCAGGCATTCCTTATCCGGTAGACTATCCGGATGAAAAATGTGTATCCTATCAGGAGCTTGACGTGGGAGATATTGTGATGTGTGCATTTGATCAGGATAATAAGATCTCACACATTCTGATGTTCTTTGATTACGGAAATCCGGAATTTGGAGTGGAACGGTTTGATAAATATATCACCAATCCCATGTCACAGGCACGTTTTGTCGGAGGCTATGCATTAGAAAAGGATGCGGAAATTGTGTCCTATACCAGAACCTATGCAAGCAGTCAGTTAGACGGAATTTCACATTTTAACGGAACTCAGTTGATT
>RQCD01000180.1 GCA_008668455.1 Clostridia bacterium | reverse complement strand
CCGCTCACATACGCAATCTGCGACCATTCCCAGTCTCCGTTCTTCACCATCGCGCACCTCTCCAGAGCAAAATCCGCCATTGAATCTGCCACCGACTTTGTTCCTAATAATTTCGGATCGCAGACAGAGTTTTGGAGATACAGATCAAATAGCGTTTTGTAAGTCTGGTTCTAAGAACCTTGAACGCGCTTTGCGGCTAACGCTGGCAGGACGGTATGCTCATCCGGCTTTTCCTCTTTAAATTCATAATAGAACGGAATATTTGCAAGGTGTGTCTGCCATCTCCACTGCTCGCCGGAGCCAAGAGAGGTTGCCGCAAATGCGCCCTGGATTCCTAACTCGTCCTTTTTTTTCTGCATATCCTCAGCAAGGGATTTCAGCTTTGCAAAGCTGTCGATCTCGTCCATGGATTTAAAGTTTGTTTCCTTGGAATCCAGCGCAAAATATTTCTTCATCAGTGCGTCATTATAAATAATGCCATAGCCCTCCACAGCATAAGGAATCCCGTAAACACCGTCACCGGAGGTGATCGCTAAGGATTTGTCGTTTAAATGCTCATAGAGCGCAGTATCCTTTAGATCGGCGCAATAGTCCTTCCAGGCAGAATATCCGACAGGGCCGTTGACCTGAAAAATCACCGGCGCGTCCTTTTTTGCCACTTCGGATTTTAAGGTCTGCTCATAAGTTCCGCTCGCCGCAGTCACAATCTTAACCCTGACTCCGGTTTCCTTTTCGTACTCCTTTGCAACCTCCTTGTAGGTGTCTGCCGCTTCCGGCTTGAAATTCAGATAGTATATTTCCTTCACTTCGCCGCTGTTCTCCTTGTTTTTGCATGCCGACGGAAAAATCAGTGCAGAAATCAACACGGCAAGAATCGTTTTTTCTTTCAAAGCAATTCACTCCTTTAATTCAGTAATCTAATGTTAGTATGAGCAGTTTTGGTCGGTTTATGTATGAAAAAGGAGATGCCTTAAATTTTTGGGGCATCTCCTTTTGGGGGATCGTTATTTCATATATTCCATTGGGTCTGTTCGTTGATTTTCCCGGATCACCTCAAAATGCAGATGCGGTTCACGGGTAAGATCTGAAAGGGCAGACGAGGAAACCTTTCCGATCTCGTCTCCTGCCTTGACATTTTTTCCTGCAAGCTCTGCCGGAGCTTCTGCCAAATTTGAATAAACCGTCTGAAATCCGTTTCCATGATCCACTAAAATACTGTTTCCCATGCTGTCGGCATAAACCTTCTCCACAACGCCGTCCGCGCATACGCGAACGCTTTCGCCGTCCTTTGCGGCAAGGTCGATACCGTTATGCGTGCGCCAATCTCCGGACGCTTCATGAAATACCAGCTGATCCCCGGAAAATTTTCCGATCACCTTTCCGGCAACCGGTGCGTCTGCCTTAAATACCGGATCGTTTCCAAACAGCTTTAAGGAAACCGGCTCGGCATCCTCCTCTTTCGGTGCGGCAGATCTCACCGCAGGCTTTTTCCCAGCAGCCGGAGCAACTGTCCTTTCCGGCTTCGCACTGTGCAGCTCACCGACCTTTTGTAAGGTTTTTTCGGTTTAATCCTGCTGCACTGCATAGTTTCTGGTTGCAGTCTTGTTTACATAGCCGACAATTGCAATCACCAATACACAGCAACATACGGCTATGTAAAAGCCGGCATTTTTACGCGCATCGCTTTTTGTTCGTTTCATCGCATTTCCCTCCTGAATTTGTTTTGTGTTTTTATCTTTTCCGATTCCGGCAAAAATATACGCGAAAAAATACAAAAGGATAGTTTTTTTAAACAATCTGATCTATTTTTCATTTTAAAAATCATTTAAAATGAAAGAAAAAATAAGGAGATTCAACATGATTCAATACGGTCTTTTACTTGCCAGCGTGATGCTGGAAACTACAAAGAATATTTTTTCCAACCGTTTCAGCAAAGAGGTTTTAAAAAACGAAACGGACATTTATAAATTCAACACCTTTTTGTATTTCGCGTCCTTTTTGGTACTGCTCTTTTTTCCGGGGGTGCATGCATCCGGGTTTACGGTTGGTCTTTCGGTTGTCTTTGCCGCAGTCACTGCCGCAAGTCAGCATTTTGCCATCAAAGCATTCCAGACAGGTCCTATGGCACACACCTCCTTTATCCAGGGTGTGGGGCGTGTGATCCCAACCTTTTGCGGCGTGCTGTTCTGGCAGGAAAAAATGAGCGTCGGAAAGCTTTTTGCGCTCTTGGTGCTGATCATTTCCATGGCGCTGGTGTTACATTTGAAGAAAGAAAAAATCAATCTCCGCTGGCTTGTCTATGCGCTTTTGTCTATGCTGTTTGTCGGTCTGATCGGCGTGGTGCAGACGGTGCATCAGATGTCGCCGTATCAAACAGAGCTGATTCCGTTTTTGAAAATTTCATTTTTCTTTACTGTCCTCTTAAATCTGCTTTTCTGGCGGCTCGGAAAAACTCCGTCCACCTTTTCTATAAAAAGCAGCGCGGCAGGACAGGCGGCAGCCTCCGGTGTCTTTATGGGGTTAGTCAATATGATTAACCTGTACCTTGCCGGTGCAATGCCAAAGATTATTTTCTTTCCGATTGCAAACGGCGGACTGATTTTCGCAACACTGCTTGCCGCTGTGATCTTCTTCCGGGAACGGCTGTCGAAAAAGCAGTGGGTCGGCATGGTGTGCGGAATCCTGGCGCTGTGCGCAATCGGATTATAGAAAAACAGGGATGTCAAAAAAAGGCACAGATCGTTCTATGGCTTAATTCTTGAAAGGTAAATGATATCGGTTCTGCCCCTAAGCTACGCTCCAAACGCGCCGCTTGGAGCGTTATGCACTCTTTTTTTCACCCCTTTTTTACAAAGAATCGCTCTCAGAATGGACAGTCAAACATTTTCCTTGCTATTTTTCATCCGTCATGATATAATAATAGATAAAAGAGTAACAAAAGAAATGATTCTATGATGAAAACCTTAGAGCAAGAATATGATCAGATTATTGAAACCTGCTTTTCCCTTTTCCGGGACAAGCTTTCGGACTATGGGGCGACATGGCTGTTTTTCCGGAACAGCTCACTGGTGGATCAGCTTTGGATCAAGGCAAAACGGATTGCCGTGTTAGAGGAAAACCACGACGACTGCATGATTCATGAGGGACGCGGAGACGAGTATATCGGCATTATCAACTATTCGATTATTATGCTTTTTCGCATTCTGTTTCCGGATCGTCTGCCAAAGCATGAGGACGTTTTAAAAACACCGGAGCTGGCAGACGAAATTTCGCTGGAGGACGTTTTTTCGATGTATCACGAAATTGCGGCAGAGGTAAAAGCGCTTATGCTCAAGAAAAATCACGACTACGGCGACGCATGGCGCGGCATGCAGCAATCCTCCATCACCGACCAGATTATTATTAAGCTTTCCCGAATTAAGAAGATTGCCAAAAACAACGGCGCGCTCTTAGTTTCGGAAAATATTGACGCACAGCTTTTCGACATCATCAATTATGCAGTGTTCGGATTGATCAGACTATCAGAATAGAAAATCGGAACGGTTTTTGCCGTTCCGATTTTCTATTCTGTTTTCGGAAAAATCAAAGAATGCATAAACCCATCCAGACGAACTGTCATAATATCGCCGGCAATCGGTTTTCCGCGGTAACAAATCACATTTGCCCGCACCTCATCCTCCACCGGCTTGGGATAGTTTTTCACAAGATAGGTATATCGCGTGCAGGTTTTTCCGCAGTATGGCAAGAGGTCAAGCCCTGCCTGGTATTGCAGCTCGTTATACCGGCGGTAAACCTCGTCGAACTGCGCCGGCAGGAAAATTTCCTCAATCTCCACCGCCTGCTCCTCCACCTGCCATCCATAGTCCTTTAAAAAATTCCGGTTTTCCTCCTGCGTCCGGTCTGCACCAAATACAAATGCCGCCGCCAATACAAAAATCACAAATACCGCAATCAAATATAGCACCATCTTTTTCATGCCCCGCTCTCCCGTCCTAAAAATCTTTCTATTCTATATATACTCCGGGATTCGGAAAACATGATTTTATTCCTGTGATTTTGAAAGCATTGTCTCGGCAAAAATGCCATACCCCTTCGTAGGATCGTTTACAAATACATGCGTTACCGCTCCGATCAGCATATGATTCTGCAGGATCGGCGCACCGCTCATTCCCTGCACAATTCCGCCGGTTTTCTCTAAAAGCTCCGGGTCGGTAATCTGCACAACCAGTCCTTTGTTATCCGTCTTTCCATCTTTAGACTCGCGCAGGATTTGCGCCTGATAATACTTTGCGCCGTTTCCGTCGATATTTGCCAAGACCTCTGCTGCGCCCTCCCGGATCTGATAACGGGTGGCAACCTCCACCGACTCCGGAAAGGAAAATCCGGACGGATCGGCAAATGTTCCATAGATTCCCAATTCAGAATTGCGGGAAATCGTTCCTAAATAGCGGTCGGAAAATGTTCCGATAATTTCCCCCGGAGCGCCTCTCTCACCCTTATGAATTGAGAGTACCCGGCAGGTCAGGATATTTCCCTTTCGGATCGGCATGATTTGTCCGGTGTCCGCATCGGTGATGGCATGTCCGAGTGCGGCAAAGCTCTGAGCTTCGGGATTATAAAAGGTGAGCGTTCCGATTCCGGCAGCAGAAGCGCGCACCCAGATTCCCAGCTTATAGCGGTGATCCTCTGCGGACTGCACCGGTGTGACCGGGATAGTAAGAATCTCCTCTCCGCGCTTTACAGTCAGATTTAATTCTGATCTGATTTCATTTAAACGCTTTGTAAATTCTTCTCCGGTTCGCACCGAGGTGTCGTTAATGCCTAATATCTGATCGCCCTTGCGTACTCCGGCTTTTTTTGCCGGTGTGCAGACACTTCCGTCCTCTGCTTTTACATCCGAAATCCGTACCACTAACAGCCCATCGGTATACATTTTTACCCCGATCGGCTCACCGCACGGAATGACATAGTTTTTGGGTGTGACCGTCACCTGCACTGTTTTTAGCGGAATTTTTAAAAACCGTACCGTCACACTGTATCTTCCCTGGCTCTGAGTGTTCAGACTCAAACCGCCGGAGACTTCCCGGCTGAACGCTTTTCCTCCCGACGCTGTCTCCTGTGCCGGGATTCGTTCCTCGGCGGAACAAAATTTCCCAACCTTTAATGTATACTCTGATTCCTCCGAGAGAATAATTTGAGAGGGAACAGAGAAATATATATTCAGTATGAAAAGAACAGGGAGCGCTAACACGGCAGTCATCATGATTTTTTTTGTATTACGCACAAAAAAATTTTTGATTCTTTCCATCATCCTCACCTCGATTTTGAATTTTGACACTATTAAATTAACCGCACTGCCCGGTTTCTATACTGTCAAACTAAATCTAAAAATGGTGAAAACAAGAAAAGGGAGATGTCAAAAATGAACTGCTCCTTTTTTCCAATACACAAATGACCGCATTATTTGAAATAATGCGGTCAGTCAATCATACAGGCATGCCCGATTAGACACAAAACTTTGCGTCCCTGACTTTCGACAGGTTTGTCGGGGTTTTATATACTTTTCTCAGTTTATTATAACATAATCAAAAAAAATTGTCAATATCTGAATTTTTGCAGACAATTCTCCCGAATGACAAAACGTCAAAATCCCGGGGCAGTCTCAGAGTCTGACAGTCTTTATGCCCTGCTCAAAGGCAGCGTAGCGGACAAGCTGATTCTTATCGTAATCCCTTGGAAGCTCAACGGAGCATTTTAATTCCATCATGCCGTTATCAAGCTTTTTCAGCTCTACATCCTCCACATGGATCTCCTCTGTTTCAAAATAATGCAGAACGCTCCCTAACGTATCATGGTCGGAATCCAGCGTCAGCGTCAGACTCTCAAAGGTCGGCTGGCGAAGATACCACTAATTCTTATGCAGCAGAATCTGAATCAGCACAATCAGAAGCGCGCTGGAGATTCCGATAAAATAAAGTCCGCCGCCGATTGCCATGCCGATTCCGCAGGTTGCCCAGATACCGGCAGCCGTAGTCAGTCCGGTTACGGTTTTCTTATGTATAAAAATCATACCGGCGCCCAGGAAGCCGACGCTCGAAACAATTCCTGCCGCCACACGCGACGGATCTAATTTCACATCTGCCCCCGGAAACTGTGCTCCCATAATCAGATCAAAATAGGCATATTTCGAAAGAATCATCATCAGCGCAGAAGAAAGCGCAACAATGATATGCGTTCGGATGCCCGCCTCCTTGCCGCGGTTCTTCCGCTCATAACCGATCAGGAGTCCGCATACCCCCGACACAATAATCCTCAAAAGCATCTCCAGTTCAAAATTCCAGCCCATAGCGCTCTCCTTCCTTTTTTTATAAGATAAAAAGACACACAAAAAAACAGCATGCATTCATGCTTTTGTGAGACCCTATATTTTTTATGAGCCTATTTTAGCACCCCTGAATTAAAATGTCAAGCGTTT
>RQCD01000136.1 GCA_008668455.1 Clostridia bacterium | reverse complement strand
GGGTGTGGATATTATATGAAACGGATCGCAGTCCTTGTCTCCGGCGGCGGAACAAATCTACAGGCATTGATTGATGCCGAAAAAAACGGGATTTTAAAGAGCGGAAAAATTGTGACCGTGGTTTCCAACAAGCCGGATGTTTATGCACTGGAGCGTGCAAAACAAAATCAGATTCCTGCAAAAGTCATCACAAAAAAGGAATTTGGCGGTGATTCAGATGCCTTTAATCACGCACTTTTAACCTATTTAGACGAGCAAAAAATTGATCTTGTGATTTTAGCAGGTTTTTTGGCAATCCTGAGTCCGGAATTCACAAAACGTTATGAAAACAGAATTATCAACGTGCATCCCTCGCTCATCCCCTCCTTTTGCGGAGACGGATTTTATGGGCTGCGCGTCCATCAGGCAGCGCTTGATTACGGCGTCAAGGTGACCGGCGCAACCGTTCATTTTGTGAACGAGGTGACAGACGGCGGTAAAATTATTCTGCAAAAGGCAGTTGAGATCCTGCCGGACGACACCGCAGAAAGTCTGCAAAAGCGTGTGATGGAGGAGGCGGAATGGCAGCTGCTGCCGCAGGCAGCGGAGCTTTTTTGCTCCGGTAAATTGAATTGAAAGGAAGTTATGAAATGGAAATCCGCAATATGAAAACAGAGCTGACCGGGAATGCATATCCCGGCAGAGGAATTGTGTTAGGCAGATCGCAGGACGGGAAATCTGCTGTCTGTGCCTACTTTATCATGGGCAGAAGTCAGAACAGCCGCAACCGCGTGTTTGTTCCGGATGGAGACGGCATCCGCACACAGGCTTTCGATCCCTCCAAGCTGGAAGATCCATCCCTGATCATCTATGCTCCGGTCCGCGTGTTAGGCAATAAAACCATTGTGACAAACGGAGATCAGACCGATACCATTTATGAACTGATGAATCAGCAGCTCACCTTTGAGCAGGCATTAAGAACCCGCGAATTTGAGCCGGACGCGCCAAACTACACACCGAGAATTTCCGGCGTTTTAAAAATTGAAGACGGAAAGCTGCACTACGCGCTTTCCATTTTAAAGAGTGCAAACGGCAATCCGGAAAGCTGTCAGCGATTTTGTTTCAGCTATAAATCTCCGGTTGCAGGCGAGGGACATTTTATCCACACCTACCGTGAAAATCTGGAACCACTCCCCAGCTTCGAGGGCGAACCAAAATTAGTGGAAATTCCAAATGACATTGATGGCTTTACAAAAACCCTTTGGGAATCCTTAAACGAAGAAAACAAGGTTTCCCTCTTTGTCCGTTATATTGATTTGGAAACCGGAAAAATTGAAACAAAAATTGTCAATAAGAACCAATAGGAGGAATGCCGATCATGAAAGAAATGCAGTTAAAATACGGATGCAACCCCAATCAGAAGCCATCGCGCATATTTATGAAGGAGGGCGAACTCCCGATTGAAGTATTAAACGGAAAACCGGGATATATCAACCTTTTAGACGCATTCAACGGCTATCAGTTAGTGCGTGAATTAAAAAAAGCAACCGGACTTCCGGCAGCAACCTCCTTTAAGCATGTTTCCCCGGCAGGTGCGGCAGTAGGGCTTCCGCTTTCAGATACCTTAAAAAAAATTTACTTTGTGGACGATTTAAAGCTTTCTCCCTTAGCCTGTGCCTATGCACGCGCAAGAGGTGCAGATCGGATGTCCTCCTATGGAGATTTTATTGCGCTATCCGATTGCTGTGATAAAGAAACTGCGCTCATGATTCAACACGAGGTATCGGACGGGATTATCGCACCGGATTACAACCCGGAGGCACTGGAAATTTTAAAATCCAAGCGCAAGGGTACTTATAATATTATTAAAATAGACCCGGATTATCAGCCTGCTCCGATTGAAACCAAGGACGTTTTCGGAGTGACCTTTGAACAGGGTCGGAACGAGTTGGAAATCAGCAATGCACTTTTAGAAAATGTTGTGACTGAGAATCAAACACTCTCGGAGAATGAAAAACGCGATCTTTTAATTTCGCTGATCACCTTAAAATATACCCAGTCCAACAGCGTCTGCTATGTCAAAGACGGGCAGGCAATCGGAATCGGTGCAGGACAGCAATCCCGAATCCACTGCACGCGTCTTGCCGGAAACAAAGCGGATCTTTGGTGGCTGCGCCAGTCTCCGAAAGTGTTAGGCTTGGAGTTTGTAGACGGCATCCGCCGGGCAGACCGCGACAATGCAATTGATGTTTACATGTCGGATGAATATATGGATGTATTAGCAGACGGCACATGGGAAACGATTTTTAAAACCAAGCCTGAGGTATTCACCAAGGAGGAGCAGAAAGCCTGGCTTTCTCAGAATACCGGCGTTTCCTTGGGTTCAGACGCATTCTTCCCATTTGGCGACAATATTGAACGCGCACACAAAAGCGGTGTTTCCTGCATCGCACAACCGGGCGGTTCCATCCGGGATGATCATGTGATCAGCACCTGTAACAAATACGGAATTGCTATGGCATTTACCGGAATCCGTTTATTCCATCACTAAAAGAAAGGACAGGAATTTTTATGAAGATATTAGTAGTCGGAGGGGGCGGACGTGAGCATGCCATCATCTGGAAGATTGCACAGTCTCCAAAGGTTGAAAAAATCTATGCCGCACCCGGCAACGGCGGTATTTCTGAATTGGCAGAATGCGTCAACATCAAAGCCTGCGACATTCCGGCAATGGTCAGCTTTGCAAAGGAAAACAAAATTGACCTTGTCATGGTTGCGCCGGACGATCCGTTGGTTTTGGGAATGGTTGACGCGATGGAGGAAGCCGGCATCCGCGCCTTCGGTCCGCGTAAAAATGCGGCAATCATTGAGGGCAGCAAGGTATTTTCCAAGGATTTAATGAAAAAGTACAACATTCCGACTGCCGGATATGAGGTATTTGAAAACAGCTCCGATGCAATTGCCTATGTAAAAGCCGGCACATTCCCAACTGTCATCAAAGCAGAGGGGTTAGCGCTCGGAAAAGGTGTTATCATTGCCCGAAACGAGGAAGAAGCCGTCAGCGCAATCCGGGAAATCATGGAGGATAAAAAATTCGGAGACAGCGGAAACCGCGTAGTCATTGAAGAATTTCTCACCGGTCCGGAGGTGTCTGTTTTAGCATTTACCGACGGGGAAACCATCCGTCCTATGGTATCTGCCCAGGATCACAAGCGTGCGCTTGACCATGACCAGGGCTTAAATACCCGCGGAATGGGGACATGCTCCCCCAGCCGTTTATACACAAAGGAGAAAGAAGATGAATGCAGGCAGAACATCTTCCTCCCCACCCTCCGTGCCATGCAGCAGGAGGGACGGCCGTTTAAGGG
>RQCD01000139.1 GCA_008668455.1 Clostridia bacterium | reverse complement strand
CCCTCGCCGTCCTCGTTCGGATTTTCAATTTTCGCATGTACCCCCGGAATCGGTAAGCCGACACTGCCGCTCTTAACCCAGCAGGTACGGTTGGTTGCCACGATCGGAGAGCATTCTGTGATTCCGTAGCCGTTGATAATCTGTATGCCCAGATCGTCAAAGGCTTTTAAATAAAATTCCTCTACCGGTGCGCCGCCGGTGATAATCATTTGCAGATTGCCGCCGAATGCATCCAATACCGATTTAAAGAAAACGCGCCGCATATCAATGCCAACTTTTCGCAGCTGATTACTGGTTTTAATCAACGCTTTTAATGCCTTAGCCTTTCCCTGCTTTTCGGCATTTTTCCATATGTTCTTATAAAAACTCTTAATAAAGAGCGGAACAACCGAAATATGTCCCGGCTTTGCCGTCTGAATACTCTTTAGGATGGTGTGCAGGCTGTCGTTGATATAAACCGGATAACCGACCCAAACCTGACAGAGAACCCCTGCCATAAAACCAAAGGTATGGTTCAGCGGCAGCACCATAACCGTTCCTTTCGGAATAGACAGGTTTTCCAGGCTATGCTGTGCGTCTGATAACAGATTTCTCTGAGAAAGCATAACGCCCTTTGGCGTGCCGGTTGTGCCGGAGGTATAGATCACAGCACAGATCTCATCAATCGAAACATTGGTATTTAAGAATGCGGTGTCTCCGTTTTGCAGCGCCTCACTGCCAAGAGAAAGAACCTCATCAAACTGATCAAATGTCAGTTTTGAAATTTCAAGCTCTGCCAGCACCGGAGCAGCATCCTTTTTCACACCGCCGTAAACTAAAAGATCACATCCACTGGCATCAATCAGCGTTAAAAGCTCCTCCGGAGATAATTCCCGATCCAGCGGAAAGATCACATGCCCGCCGATTGCTGCCGCAAAATAGGTCAGAATCCATTCATAGCTGTTCTTTCCGACCACTGCAATTTTTGCACGCTCAAGTCCCTGCTGGTGAAAGTACGTTCCTAAAGCGCAGACATCATCCCAAAGCTTTTGAAACGTTATTTCAATCCGTTTACCCTTTGCTTCATACTGAAATGCAGGGTCATCCTGATAGGTCTGCGCATTTTTCTTTAACATATCCCCCAAATCAGCAAAATGAGCAATCTGATTATAGGGTGCATTTTTTTGTTTCATATTCCTTCGTCTCCCTTATCTTTTTCGATAGAATGCCTCATAAGCACGATATGCCATATAGACGTCTGTTTTTGCCGTTACCTCAAACGGAGAATGCATGCTGAGTACCGGAACGCCGCAGTCGATGACATCCATATTCAGGTTTGCTACATACATCGCAACCGTTCCGCCGCCGCCCTGATCAACCTTTCCAAGCTCGCCTGTCTGCCAGACAACACCCTCGGAATCCATAATCTCTGCAATCTCATGCACGAATTCTGCCGAAGCGTCGCTTGCGCCGGACTTTCCGCGCGAGCCGGTATATTTCATCAGAATCATGCCATGTCCGGCAAAGGCAGAATTATTCTTTTCCGAAACATTTTCATAATTCGGATCAACCGCAGCGCCCACATCCGAGGACAGGAACACAGAATTGCGGATCATACGGTTCTGCGCCGTAACCGTGCAGCTGCCCGATTCTTTTTCCAGCATTTCTGCCAATGTCATTTCAAAGAAACGCGAGAGCATACCGGTATTTCCAACCGATCCGATCTCCTCCTTATCCACTAAGAGGCAAACCGCTGTGCGCTTTGGGATTTCCTTGATTGCTAAAATACTCTTTAATGCCGTAAACGCGCAAACGCGGTCGTCCTGACCGTATGCACCGATCATGCTTTCATCCAATCCGACATTTCTTGCCTTAAATGCCGGCACTGCTTCAAGCTCTGCGCTCAAAAAGTCCTTTTCCCGGATTCCGTAAAGCGTATTTAAGACGGAAAGAATTTTAAATTTCACTTTTTCAGGAACATCCTCTGCCGGAACTCCTAAGCCGCCGATTAAAATATTCAGAGATTCTCCCTCAATACCGTCAATCATTTTCTTATTCATCTGATCTTTTGCCAAATGCGGCAGAAGATCGGTGACGCAAAATACCGGGTCAGTGTCCTTTTCTCCAATACAGATTTCCTGTTTGCCGTCCTTGGTATAGACTACGCCATGCAGCGCCAGCGGAATTGCCGTCCACTGATATTTTTTGATGCCGCCGTAATAATGCGTTTTTAAAAGCGCCATGCCGGTGGATTCATAAAGCGGATTCTGCTTTAAATCCAGACGCGGGGAATCAATATGCGCACCGACAATGTTTGCGCCGTTTTCCAAGCCATCCGAACCGATTACTGCAAGCAGGATATTTTTATGACGGTTCACCAGATAAACCTTATCTCCGGCACGCAGGCTGGACGCTTTTTCAAGCGGCAAAAATCCGTTTTCCACTGCCATACGCTCTGCCTCCGACACGCATTCACGTTCGGTTTTTCCGCAGTCTAAAAATGTCCGGTATTCATCGCACATAGAAAGCATTTCCTGTATCTGCTCCTGCGACATTTCCTCATATGCATTCTTCGGCTGATACCGAAGCTTTTCAAATAATTCTTTTTCTGTCATTATGATATTCCCTCCTGTTTTGCTGTCATTTTAGCCAGCCTATCGTATCTATACATATTGTACCACAAAACTTTCCCAGTAGTCCATAAAAATCACCAAAAATATTTATTTTTTGTTGATATAGACGAAAAAATGTGGTACAATAGGAATGATATAAAGGTATTTGATTAGGAAATTGATGGATAAGGGGGAATTGATTGATGGTTACAAAGCTTGTACAGTATCTTGGCTATAGCTGTGCAACCTGCACTGCTTTTACCTGCCGCCCAGTTCAGGTTTTTGATCTGCCCCAAAACCGGACAACGGTTTTTTACTGCGAGGAGGAATGCGGCAGCGAGGTTCTCCGGATCACTCCCAAAAAAAGCAGCTATCATCTGGAAGCGAAATGCTCCTGCTGCGGAGAGGTTCATACTTATGATCTTGCAAAAACGCTTTTCTGGAACACAGAATTTTACGAGCTGTCCTGTCCGTCCTGTGACATGGGGATCATGATGCTGGGAAGTAAAAAACGGGTTAAGGAAGCAATTAAAGCGCAGAATGATTTTCTTGCCTCCTTTGCAGGCGGTTTCTTTCCGGACGAACACATCTATCTTTCTCTGTCTATTATTCAGGCAATCCGGACGCTGGCAGGAGCACATGCGCTTTACTGCGACTGCGGCTCTGACCAGATCACGGCAACAGAGCTGCCGGATCAGATTTCTCTGAGCTGCCGCGACTGCGGCAATCAAAGGAATATCCCCATTTCGGATGAGACCTTAGAAAAACTATTGCATGCAAGTACATTTGTACTTCATAAATAAATGCCATCAGGAAATTGCGGTGCAGTTACCTGATCAATATTACAAGGAGGAAATTAAAAAATGTTAGTTTCAGCAACAGAAATGTTAAACAAAGCGGTAGCCGGAAAGTATGCTGTCGGTCAGTTCAACATCAACAACCTTGAGTGGACAAAAGCAATCCTTGCCACTGCTCAGGAAAACAATTCACCGGTGATTTTAGGTGTTTCCGAGGGTGCAGGAAAATACATGACCGGATTTAAAACCGTTGCCGCTATGGTAAAGGCTATGATCGAAGAAATGAACATCACCGTTCCGGTTGCTCTGCACCTGGATCACGGAACCTATGAGGGCTGCTTTAAGTGTATCGACGCAGGATTTTCATCTATCATGTTCGACGGATCTCACTATCCGATCGAGGAAAATATTGAAAAGACAAAAGAGCTTGTAAAAATCAGTCATGAAAAGGGACTTTCCATTGAGGCTGAGGTTGGCTCTATCGGCGGTGAGGAGGACGGTGTGATCGGCGCCGGCGAAATTGCTGATCCGAACGAGTGCAAAATGATTGCAGATCTCGGTGTGGATTTCTTAGCAGCCGGTATCGGCAATATCCACGGAAAATATCCGGCAAACTGGAAAGGCTTAGACTTTGACGCATTAGCAAAGACAAAGGCATTGATCGGCGATCTTCCGCTCGTTCTGCACGGCGGCACAGGCATTCCGGCTGACATGATCAAAAAGGCAATTTCCTTAGGTGTTGCAAAAATCAACGTGAACACCGAGTGCCAGATCTATTTCCAGGAGGCTACCAGAAAGTATATTGAGGAGGGCAAGGATCTGCAGGGTAAAGGCTTTGATCCGAGAAAGCTCTTAGCTCCGGGTTATGAGGCAATCAAGGTAATTGTAAAAGAAAAGATGGAGCTTTTCGGTTCTGTCAACAAGGCATAAGAGTATAATATACAGAAACACTGGTTAGGGGATGTACAAAAAGGCACAAATCGTTCAAGGACTTAAATGCCTTAAAAACAGAATATTGGTGTTTGATTAAAAAAACCGGCAGGCGCTCATTCTGCGCCGCCGGTTTTTTTCAAATACGGAAACAAAGAAATTGCCGCTGCTCCCAAGACGCATCCAAATCCTGCGCCGCCAATCAGCAGAAAGGGCAGATAATAAAATACAGAGCTGTTTTTCAGAATCACAAACGCTGCTAACAGCTGTCCGGAATTATGCGCCGCACCGCCGGCTGCGCTGATTCCAATCCAGGAGCAAAACCGCTTTGCTGCGTACATCACCAAAAGGCTCAACACTCCTCCTGCAAAGGAATAGATAAAAGCTGTCATACCGGCAAAAAGCAAAGCAGATACGAATGTTTTTAAAAGCATAATCAAAAATACCCGGCGCGCCGGCAGCCGGTCAATTGCAAACAGCAGCACAAAATTGGAAAGTCCAAGCTTGATTCCCGGCACAGGGATTGGAATCGGGATCAGGTTTTCCACGTATCCCAAAATGATGGCAAGCGAAACCAGAAGGGCAGACAGGGTTATTTTTTTTGCTTTCATCTTATTCCTCCGATTCAATTTCCACCGTCATCCGATTAGGCAGGCAGACGATTGTTTTCCCGGGCTTGTCGGTCTTTCCCTGGTGTACGCATAGCTGATCCGGACAGTCTGCCTCCGAAACCCAGACGCGCCGGTCTGAAATTGTGACCGTGTTATGTCCGTTGACCGACACCGTCTGATTCTCTGTCAGAGGTAGTCTCCGATAGATTTCTCCGCTCACCCGGATCACCGCATACTCACCGCTCCTGGGCTTCTTTGCATAGATTCCAAAGGCACATAATGCAAAAAACAGGACAGCGCCTATCACCATCAAATCATATTTTTTCATGGGAACACCATCCTTTTTTAGAATTTACTAATCTTTCATACTGCGTACATAAAAAAGACACAATTATCTGATACAATAAAAAATGTAAATAAGAATCTTATTTACACATTATACCTTCCCCTAAATATTTTATAAGCAAAAGCCGTACTGTAT
>RQCD01000179.1 GCA_008668455.1 Clostridia bacterium | reverse complement strand
TCGGGGGTTAAGCCCCGGCATTTCAAATCTGACTTGCAGGCCCGGCTACGCGCCCTTTACACCCAGTAAATCCGGACAACTCTCGCCACGTACGTATTACCGCGGCTGCTGGCACGTAGGTAGCCGTGGCTTTCTCACAAGGTACCGGCACTGTCTTCTTCCCTTGCGACAATAGTTTACAACCCGAAGGCCTTCTTCCTTCACGCGGCGTTGCTGCGTCAGGGTTTCCCCCATTGCGCAATATTCCCCACTGATGCCTCACGTAGGAGTCTGGGCCGTGTCTCAGTCCCAATGTGGCCGATCAACCTCTCAGTTCGGCTACTGATCGTCGTCTTGGTGGGCCGTTACCCCGCCAACTAACTAATCAGACGCGAGTCCATCCATAAGCGATAAATCTTTCAAGCATCGACCATGCGGTCAATGCTCAATATGCGGTATTAGCACAAATTTCTCTGTGTTATCCCCCTCTTATGGGCAGGTTACTCACGCGTTACTCACCCGTCCGCCGCTAAGCTTCCTCCTCGTCACCCCGAAGGGATCTGATGATTGGCTCCGCTCGACTTGCATGTGTTAGGCACGCCGCCAGCGTTCGTCCTGAGCCAGGATCAAACTCTCGATAAAATGGTTATATGAACGCTTACGCGCTTATATACTTTTATCAGAACCTCTTAGCTCTAACTTTTCGTACTTATTTAGTACCACTGACTTTTTTCGTAAATCTTGTTTTCCGAATTTCTGTCATAAAAAACTCATAGTTTCGTGAATATTTATTCACTGACAAGAACTCTGCACTGTTTATTTTTCAATGTACAATCTTAGATTATATCAACTACAATCTCTTGCTCTCTTTCGACAGCTTGATTATTATATCACATTCATCATCGCTTGTCAAGGGTTTTTTTAAAACTTTTTAAAAATTTTTCGAGCTTCCCTTGCCGCCCTCTCATCAGGCGACTTATATATCATACTACATTTTTCCCCGTTTGTCAACAACTTATTTTGATTTTTTTATCATTTGTTAATTTTAACTACATAAAACCAGGAAAAACTCTGCTCTATACAGCACTTCTCCCACATCAAACGCCCATAAACGTGTATGCAATACTCAAAGCAATCGGAATTACCATTGCAATTGCAACGCAGATACAAATAATTTTTTTTGTTTTATCTGTGAATTTCATATTGATATTTCTTCCTTTCTTCTTTTTTCTCCCAGCGCAGACGCCGAAAAAACTCCTGGAGCATGCCCCTTGATTCAATTTCTAACACACCGCCGGTTACTTCTACATCATGGCAAAACAAACCCTTTTCAAAGAGATTGGTCACACTGCCGGCACAGCCGGTTTTTTCGTCATACGCGCCAAAATAAAGCTTTTCAATCCGAGACTGAATAATTGCACCGGCACACATCGGACACGGCTCCAGCGTGACATAGACAGAGCAGCGCGGCAATCGCCAGCCGCCCAGCTTTTTGCATGCCTTTTCAATTGCGAGAATTTCCGCATGACACAGGCAGTTTTTTCGTTTTTCCCGTTGATTATATGCTCTTGCAATAATTTCGCCATCCTGCACAATCACCGCACCGATTGGCGTTTCTCCTATCGCCCCTGCTTTAACCGCCTGCCTGAGCGCTGCACGCATAAAGCTTTCATTCCGGGCAGTTTGCTCATCGTATTCGTTCATCCTTCATCCACCGTCCATCCTAAATAAGATGCTTCCAAACGATAAATCGGCATTCCCTGTTCAGAGAATTTTTCCTCATATTCTGTCATCACATTTTCCTCAAAATCAGAATTGTGCAGATCCAGCGTGATATTTTTTAGCTTGTAATTTTCCTCTGCAAAGGAATTCAGAGAAAATTCAAACAAATCCCGGTTATCCGTTTTAAAGCAGATCCAGTTTCCGTTTTTTAAAATCTTCTTATAAATATTTAAAAAATTCTTATGTGTCAGCCGACGCTTTGCCTGCTTTTTCTTTTTCCACGGATCAGAAAAATTCAGATAAAGCTGCTTCATTTCGTCAAATGCAAAATACTCCTCTAACCGCGCCGCATCACCGATCACAAACAGAACATTCTGAAGCTCTGTTTTCTGAGCCTTTTCCAATGCCAGTACCAGCACGTCCGGGATTACGTCCATGGCAATATAGTTGATTTCCGGATGTTTTTCTGCCATGCCGACAATAAACTGTCCCTTTCCGCATCCGATTTCAACATGAATCGGATGGTCGTTTCCAAACAGCGCCTGCCAATTTCCCCGGTGTTCCTCCGGCCGCCTGATCCAGCGTTCTGCACAAGCCTCCAGCCGTTTATCGCAGTTTTTCTTTTTTCTTACCCTCATTCAGACTGTTTCTTCCTTTCCTTTGTTGATATCCCCTAATTCATACATCACCATCGCTAAAACAGCCTCTCCTGCCGTTTCGGTACGGAGAATCCGTTTTCCAAGGGTGACTGTGGGGATTCCGGCATTTCGGATTACTTCTGTTTCTGCCGGGTCAAAACCACCCTCCGGACCAATCAGAAACCCAACGCTATGTACCTCTTTTCTGGAATTCAAAACCGCCCGGAGTGTTGTCTGATCCTCGCATTCATACGGAACAAATGCCAGGTCCATACCTTTTAGCTCCTCTAATGCCTCCGAAAGCGTCTGCGGCATATCAATTCGGGGAATCACGCCGCGCCCGGACTGCTTTGCCGCCTCCTCCGCAATCTTCTGCCAGCGTGAAGTCTTTTTCTCCTCCGCTTTCCGGTTTTCCAGCTTTACCACACACCGGGAAAGTGCGCAGGGTACAATCCGGCATACGCCCAGCTCAGTTGTTTTCTGAATGATATAATCCATTTTTGCCGCCTTGGGAAGCGCCTGATACAGCGTGACTGTCAGATTCGACTCGGTGTCCGAATGCTTTTTGGAAAGCACACGGCACAAAATTTCCCGTTCGCCGATTGTTTCAACCTCCGCTTCATAGTCGTAGCCGCAGCTGTCGCAAACCGTGATTTTCTCGCCCTCACGAATCCGCAGAACTTTTTTTAAATGCGAAACATCCTCCGTATCAATGACAAGCTGTTCCTCCCGGATTTTATCCGGCTCTACAAAAAATCGGGGCATGTCCTACTCCCTTTCCGAAAGCATTTCGCACATTCTTCCTGCCATGCTCTCTAAATCCTTCTTTACCTTTTCGTCCGGCATGAAAATGGAACGGACGGCTCTTTGACAAATTTTTGTGCGCAGTCCCTGCAAATAATGCTCTGCAATGTTGCACCCCTCACCGCTCCATCCATAGCTCCCAAACACTCCAACCGGTTTTCTCGCTGCCGTTACCGCCTGAATGCCGGACAGCACCGCAAGCATGCGCGGCGATACATTTCTCTGCAGGGTCGGAACACCAAGCAGCCAACCGTCCGCAGAAGCTAATGTCTCCAAAATTTTTTCTCTGCTCTGCTCTTTGCAGGAAAAACAGGTACAGGAAAGTCCGCGATTCTCCAGTACAGCTTTTAAAAACATTGCCATTTCCTCCGTTGCTCCATAGACAGAATCATAGCAGATACACACATCAGACCGGTTTTTTTCGGACTTCTGATAGAGAACTGCCGCCGTTTTCCTGCCATGTCCGGGATAAATCAGCTTGCTGTCATGCTCAAGGATTGCCTGTTCTGCCGCCGGAAGATATTCCGAAAAGCTTTCCAGGCGATCTCTATAGTAGATTTGTTCTCCGTCCGAAACCGAATAGGCGCTTTTGTAATCTGCCGAGAAAACACATTGCTCCGCATCCAAAAAACACAGCATACTATCCGGCCAGCAAAGGTTTGGGGTGATTGCAAAATGCAGACAGACGCCGCCTAAATCCAGCTCGCCCTGATCCTTTGCCAAATGCTCGCAAAAGGGTGTTGTGATCTGTTCCTTTAAATTACGCAGACCGGCAGACGCTGCAACCACCGTCAAATCCGGATTTCTTTGGAGCAGCTCCTCCAGCGCGCCCGTCCAGCATGGCTCGGTCTGCAAAAAAACCACATAATCAAGCTTGGAAACCGGCATAATTTCTTCGATATTTTTAATCAGCGCTTTGGTATGTACCCTGGGAACGGTGTGAATCAGACAGGATTTTTCTCCGCGCACCAAATATGCAGGATAATTCTGCGGATGCTCTGAATAAAGACAGTCGCTCTCTTTCACTCCTACTTCAAATAGATCACTCATTTTACTCTCCCAATCTGCATGTGATTGACGCCCAATCAGAACGCCGGCGCGTTTCCTCAATGACAAAGCCGGACCGGATCAGTGCATTGCTGACATCTTCAATCCTGTCGCTGATGATTCCGGACGTGATGAAAACACCGTTTTCTGAAAGCGCCTGCTTTGCCGTCGGGATCAGACCAATAATGACATCCGCTACAATATTGGCAACAACGACCGGATATTTCTTTTGGAGAATTGTTGCTTTTAATGTCTCATCCGTCAAAACGTTTCCTGCCATTGCATGGAATATCTCCGGAGTGATATGATTTCTTTCTGCATTTTCATAGGCAATCTGTACCGCGTTGGGATCAATATCAACTGCAAATGCCGATTTTGCACCTAAAAGCAGGGAAATAATTGAAAGGATTCCACTGCCGCACCCTAAATCCAGAATTTCGTCTCCCGGCTTTACGACCTTTTCCAGACCCTCAATACACAGCTGCGTGGTATCGTGCAGACCTGTTCCAAAGCTCATGCCGGGGTTGATGTTGAACACAATCCGATCAGTCGGATCGGTCAGCTCCTCCCACTCCGGCTTAATGAGAATTTTTTCTCCCACTTTCGTCGGATGAAAATACTTTTTCCAGTTGTTTGCCCAATCCTCCTCTGAAAGGTTTCCCAGATCAAGCTCTAATCTTCCGAACTGCTTTTCTGAGTCCCGTTCCTTTAACGCTGCAACGGCCGAGCGGATTTCGGACAGCATTTCATGTCCGGTGGCATTGTCGCTGACATAGACCTTGACGCAGGTTTCCTTTGCCTTTTCCTTTAGCAAGTCCTCATCAACATAATCCCAGCACTGCCGGTTTTCCTCTAAAAAGCTTTTAAAATCCGCTTCATCCTCAATTTCAATCCCGGTGATTCCCAGCTGATACAGAACACCGCAAAGCGGTTCAATCCCGAAAGATGAGGTGTAAATTGTAATCTGAATCCAATCCATGTTTTTTTCCCTTTCCTACCGATAAAAGGGACTGTAATCAGCCCCCTTTTCATTACGGTTGTTTTCCAATATAAGCTAAAATTCCGCCGTCTACATACAAAACATGTCCGTTTACAAAGTTGGACGCGTCGGATGCCAAAAATACAGCCGGTCCCATCAGATCCTCCGTTGTACCCCAGCGTGCCGCCGGCGTCTTGGAAATGATAAAGCTGTTAAACGGATGTCCCTCAGTACGAAGCGGTGCGGTTTGCGGTGTGGCAATATAACCGGGGCCAATGCCATTACACTGGATATTATACTCGCCATATTCCGAGCAGATATTCCGGGTCAGCATTTTGAGTCCGCCCTTAGCTGCTGCATACGCAGAAACCGTTTCCCGTCCTAACTCACTCATCATAGAGCAGATATTAATGATTTTTCCGTGTCCCTTTTTGATCATGCCCGGAATAACCGCCTTTGCGCAGATAAACGGAGCATTTAAGTCCACGTCAATCACCTGACGAAATTCCTCTGCTGTCATTTCGCACATCGGAATCCGCTTAATGATTCCGGCGTTATTCACTAAAATATCAATTCCGCCTAAATCCTTTTCAATTTTCTGCACCATTTCCTGCACCTGTGCTTCATCGCAGACATTGCAGACATAGCCATGTGCCTCAATTCCATCCTCCTGATAGGAAGCAAGTCCTTTTTCCACAAGCTCCGGCTTGATATCGCAGAAAGCAATTTTTGCACCGGCAGACGCATATGCCTTTGCAATCGCATAGCCGATTCCGTAGGACGCGCCTGTGATCAGGGCAACCTTTCCTTCTAAACTAAAGTCCTTTAAAATGTCCATCGTGTTCCTTCCTTTGCATATGTATTTTCTACCACCTGGTTTTATTTTAACATATTTCTTCTGTCTTTTCAAGTGCTTAATCAATTTTAATTTTTAAGACAATCAAATCTCTGCCGCTTACAGAAAACGCACGGTAATGTCCGTTTCGATTCGCCAGCATCTGTTTTTTATCCTCGATTTTTCCTACATTTGTAGAAAAACTGCATACATAATTCTGATACTGCACCTCTATTTTTTCTTCAGACACACTGATCTCTGTATGCCGCCTGCCGTCAAACGCAAAGACCGGAAATGTTATTTCAAGTCCGCCTTTTCCCTCCAGAATGATTTCAACTCCGCCCTCCGAAACGGACACAGACTGATAGAATAAAAATTGATTTTCCTTTCGATATTCCAGTTTGATTCGTGCAGCGTCCTTTGTTAAACTCTGTTCTGTCATTTTGCAGACAATTCCCTCATCAAAGCCATAGCAAAAACCACACTCTGTTTTAATTCCCCCGCTTATGGAATAATTGGAGGGATTTTCAATATCAATACCATAGCTCGGAGTTTTGGTAAAGGGTACAGAAATACAAAGCGCTGACGGTGCACCAAGTCTATGGATTCTCCCCAAGCCGCTGCTATCGTAATTAGTATCCGCATTTGTGTCAATTTCTAAAAAGTATTCGTTAAATTTACAAAAAAGCTTATGAAAATGCGGTGTGGTTTCACAAATATAGTTTTCGCATTCAAGGTCACGGTCACTACTAATTGAGTCATCCGAAAAAACATATGCCAAATATAGCCAAGAAGCAGTTGTGATCATATACTTATCAAAGTATGCATAGCATTCGCATCCATACTGACTATCAAGATCATAATAATTTTTCACATGGTGAATCGGATCGTTATCAAGCCATTGCTTCAGGTTTTCAATCGCCCGCTGAGCAGACGAACGAAACATGACTGCCTTTTCTTCATCGTTATATCGTTTCCATAGCACCGCGTAAAATTCACAAAGCGCCGCAAAGCACGCCTCATTATGTAAAAACTGATTGCTTCGCCCTCCAAACGGAATTTCTCCGCTAATTGACTGCATTTTCAAGGTAATCTCCGATGCCTGTAAAAGCTGCTCCAAAAGCTTTTTTCTTCCCTCCCCTTCATATCCAAAATGCAATGCCACAGCAAGCTGCAGTCTCGCCACCACATCATATACCATTGGTTCGTGTGGATCACGGTACATTCCATTTGAATCAAAGGACAGTAACTGGGATTGAATCTGATTTTCAACAAACGCATCCTCTCTCCCAATCCCTGCATACTTTCTTACCTGCTCGCTTGCCGCACCAAATGCCGCCCAATTGTTCACACGCTCCGGCGGAAACGGACTTATAACGCTATAGGTCTTTTCCGGTACAATTTTTTTCAAGTCCGATCTCCACTTTTGCGTGACGCTCGGATCAAAAAGCTTGGCTTGCTCTATTTCCATCAAACAAAACACAATTTCTTTCACTGAAAAATCATTTCCAACCATCCAGCCCTTTTTTTCAAAAGCGGTCGGCATCTCGCTACAGCACAGATTCATCATTTCCAGAAAGCTGTCTTTTAAATTTTGTTTTCGCCCATGTGAAAGCAGAATCCCAAGATTTGCAGTTAAGCGAGGAAATCCGTGCTCCGATAATCCTTCTTTCCGTGTCTTTTGGAGATACGCATCGATCTGCGCTGCAGAATATGCACAAAAGACCTTTTCCATGAGATTTATATATTGCTCTTTCATAGTGCCCTCAATTAACCTTTAATTCTGTTTTTACTTCTGTTTTTCTCTCAATTTCACAATTGTCTGCCTCCACACTTCCGCAGTTGACAAGCTCTAATTTCATTTTTTTGCCAAGTGCGTTCTTGTTGCCTAAGAATACAATACCATCTGCATAGCCGCCGGTGATTGGTGTTTCGGAATCAAATTCATTGTTCAAAACCTTAATATTTTTATGATAATACGGCTCTTTTTCCGTTGGCATTACTTCGCTTGTGATTGAGATTTTCGCATGATCTGTTTTAAACCTACAATTTTCTATCGTTAAATCTGTGATCGGACCGGACTCAAACCAGTAGGAGGCGTCTCCTGAAAGGAGGATTTCCAATTCATCCTCACAATTTGACATCACAAATTTTCCGCGCGACTGAAACCTCAGATGTGAATTGGCATTTCCCATGACACAATTTTCAATCGTCACATCACAATTACAGCTCATATTCTCAATCAGATCACCGCTTTGATGTTCCTGACAAGGGCGGTCGAGGGTGAATTTTCTCATGTCCTCATCCACATTCTCCACTTTTTCAATCACATATTCCGCTGCTTTTTCCAGAGTTGCTCCTTTATATACTACAATGGTATCGCCTGCCTTGTATAAATTCCGGACCTGTACCTCGCAGGAGGCAAGATTAGAATATAAAACGTTTCCGCAAACATGATCCACTGTCCGGAAATTGCTGTGGATATTAATAGCATCATCAATCATTCCGCGGAAAATGCTGTTTTTAATTTCAAATCTGCCGCTTGTACCAAAGGTATGTACTGCGTCTGCCGCATTGCTCACAATAAAAGGAGAGCCGTCGACGTTATCAAAAATCACATGATCCAGCGTAATATTTTCCGTTCGGTGCGCATAAATTCCCATACCGAAACCGCATAATACGCGATAGTTTTCAATAGAGATATTTTTAGAATCAATCATAAAGACGCTTGAAATGTTTCTCGGCTCATGCGTCACCACAAGCTTTCTGCCCGGCTGATAGAAATCCGGAATTCTGCCGGTTAGAATAACATATTCACCCTCCTGTCTGACCTTGTACGAATCTACCGGGAACGGGCGCGGGTCCTCAACATACGGCTCTCCGATTTTTCCGAGATGCAGACCGTATCCCTTTCCGGTTTCTGCATCAAATACCTGGTGAAAGTGTCCTGCGCAGTTTAGCTCTGTGTTTTCCCATGTATCAGAACAGGGAATCAGCTTTCGATCCTCAATCCGGTAGGTACAGCCTTCACTTGCTTTCAATTTCACAAAGTCTGCACCTGTTTCGAGAATCGTAAACTCAGTAAACGGCGGCCGGTCGTAGGTGACTTTACAGTTTTTGATCGTAATGTTCTCTGCACCGTCAAGAAGAAACGGCTGAATTTTCCCATGCAGGACAATGGTTGCGCCGCCAAAATCCAAAGTAATATTTTTTCGGTCCCTGATTACAAGAAATGCGTCAAATTCCGGCTCCGACTTTCCGCGCTGCGGAATATACCGTTCGTCTGATAATCGAACAGTGTCCTTTTGATAAACATGATAAATTGTTTCTTCTGCAATGTATTCCGTATCACTTTCCATTGCAGCTCCGATTTCAAATCTTTTTTTCATTACTAAATGTTCCTCCTTTTTTTATTTTGAAAGATATTCTATATTCCCTGCCAGCATCGCATTCCGATGTACCATAAAAAATTCCGGAGAAAAACCTTCAATATATTTCTCCATTGCCTCAATGACGGTATCCGGCTTGAGGTTATACTGATTTCCTGCCGAAATGCACATGGAAATTGTGCAGAACCGGTCGTTTTCTTCCATCAGCTTCATCCGGAAAATATGCGGGCGGATGTCCGATTCCCGGATGCCGCTTTTTGATTTCTTCATCACCAATAGCGACTCATGCTGCAAAAACTGCTCTAAATCCAACGAAACTGCATCCTTTGTTTCGATCTCGACCGTATAGACGGCACGGTCAAGCTTTGCAAAATCAGGATTTTTCCCCTCCGCCTTCGCCGCTGCGACAATCCTGAAACCGTCCGGCAGGGCGCGGTTTAGTGCGTCGGTCAGCTCCTTTTCGGTGTATTCTCCCTCAAAGCCGATTTTCATTAATTCCCCGTCCGCAGTGACGCCAACCGAAAGCGGCATGGCAACCGTCATAATCGGATGCGGATTAAAGCCTTGCGAAAAGGACATAGGAAGTCCGGAACGGCGAACCGCACGATGGAACATCCGCACAAAATCCAGATGTGAGATATAGCGCACTCTTGCATCCCGGCTGTATTTTAAAACGTAATTACTCATAGCAAACCCCCGTTTTGAATCGGCTGACTCCGCAGCCGGCGCATTTTTCCCGGCAGTTCGGCGTTGTTTCTGCACGCTTTGCCCTTTCGTTTTCCCGCATGAAAAATTCTTTTGTCACCCCAACGCTGATGTGATCCCAGGGAAGTACCTCGTCATAGCTGCGCTCCCGGAGGTAAAAATCCGGATCAATGCCGCAGTCGGAAAATGCCTGCATCCACAAATCAAACCGGAAATATTCATTCCAGCCGTCAAACTTGCAGCCTAATTCCACTGCGCGCGCAACCACCTTAGAAAGCCGCCGGTCGCCGCGTGCAAACACTCCCTCCAGATAGCTTGTTTTATTATCATGCCAGTTGTAGCGGATACGGCGCGAGGTAATTGCATTTTTCAGAGCGTTCTGTTTTTCAACAATCTCCTCCCGGGTATCCTGCTTTGCCCACTGGAATGCCGTGAACGGTTTCGGAATAAAGCTTGAGGTGCTGACGGTGATATTAATATTTTTTGCGCGCTCCTCCTTCGGAGTTTCAAAATAAACGCCCAGAACCTTCTGTGCAAGCTCCGCAATTCCGCAGACATCCTCTAAGGTTTCAGTCGGCAAACCGATCATAAAATACAGCTTCACATTCGTCCAGCCGCCCTCAAACAGCATTTTTGTCGATTTTAAAATGTTTTCCTCTGTAATATTCTTATTAATAACATCCCTTAACCGCTGCGTTCCTGCCTCCGGCGCAAAGGTGATACCGGTTTTCCGCACCTTTTGCACCTTTTCCATCAGCTCCAGCGAAAAATTATCAATCCGGAGCGACGGGAGAGAAAGTCCGATTTTCTTCTTTTCGGTCATTTCTAAAAGGGCGTCGGTTAATTCTCTCAATTCCCGGTAATCACTTGTGCTAAGAGAGGAAAGCGAAATCTCGTCATAGCCGCTGCACGATAACAGCTTATCTGCAAGCTCGGTGAGGGTTTCTGCCTTTCGCTCACGTACCGGACGGTAAACATACCCTGCCTGGCAGAACCGGCAGCCGCGGATGCAGCCGCGGAACACCTCCAGCATAACACGGTCGTGTACGATTTCCCCAAACGGTACAATGATCGAATCCGGCGCAGGGGTTTTGTCAAAGTCCGGCATAATGCGCTTTAAGACGGTTTTCTTCGCATGCGGATTGTTCGGGGTGATGGAAATAACGCGCCCGGTCTCGTCATATTCCACATCATAAAAGGACGGAACATAAACACCGTCAAGCTCCGCAAGCCTTTCTAACAGCTGTTTCCTGCTGATTCTTCCCTGCTTTTTCCATTCCAGATAGCAATCCACCGCCTCATGGATCAGCTCCTCTCCCTCGCCCAGCATGAAGAAATCAATATATTCTGCAATCGGCTCTGCATTATAGGCACAAGGACCTCCGGCACAGATTACCGGATCGTTTTCTCCGCGCTCTGCTGAGCGCAGCGGAATCCCGGCTAAATCCAGCATATTTAAGACATTGGAATAGCACAGTTCATATTGCAGGGTAAAGCCGACAATATCGAAATGCGTAATCTCCTCTCCGCTTTCTAATGCGAACAGCTTATGATCCCGGCTGCGCATTTCCTCCTCCATATCCGCCCAAGGCGCAAAAACCCTCTCGCAATAGGTGTCCTCACGCTGGTTGAGCGTATGATACAGGATTTTAATTCCCAGATGAGACATTGCAATTTCGTACAAATCCGGAAAACAAAAAGCAAACCGAACCTGTACATCGGCAGGATTTTTCACACATTGGTTCATCTCTCCGCCGGTATACCGGGTCGGCTTTTGTACTTTCATTAAAATTTTGTCACGTTCTGAAAATGGCATTTTAAAAATCAATCCTTAATGTATGTATTGTGTGAGGGCTGCACCCGGCAGCCCCCTTTTGATCATTCCGCAACATCAACCTCTGCTGCTTCTTCCTGCTTTTTCTCCTTGCCGCTGACCTTTTTCGCGATACCGGATACAGCTTGATTCATTTTTCCCAAAAGCTCCGGAACAAGATCCACCAGCTTGTCCATGGGAGACGCAGAATCACTCACCGGCAACAGGCGCACATTTCCTCCGCTCATGACTAAAAACGCAATCGGCTTGACATTTGCGCCGCCGCCGCAGCCGCCGCCAAACAGGGAATCACTTCCCGGAACGGCTGTGCTTTTCGGAGAAAATTCACTTCCTCCTGCGCCAAAGCCAAAGGAGACAGTGGAGATCGGAATAATCACACTCCCGTCCGGTGTGGTGACCGGATCGCCGATAATCGTATCCACGTCCACCATCGCCTTAATATTTTTCATTGCTGTGTCCATCAGCCCTTGAATCGGATGCTCCATGACCATCAACTTCCTTTCTTTTTTTTCTGTATTTTAAGTATATTTTAAAACATTTTAACAGCACAATGATAATATGTGCAGGTTTGATCCGCAATATGCAGCGAAACCGAAGATCAAAGCAGCGGGTTTGAAAATCCGGAGAAATTCTTGTTTCGGTTTTTTCCAGCCGGAGGTTCTGATCAATTAAGGCAAGCAGATTATAGTACACACCATAGACAATGCCGCTTAAAATCCCGGTCAGCGCCGGATCCTCCAAACCAAAATCCAAAGAAAAGGAAAATTCCCGGATTCGTACTGCTTTTTTGGATAGAAAGTGCAAAATAGCCGACAAGTCCTCCCGAAGCAGCTGATAAGCGCTCCGAAACGCTTTTACACGCGCAAGAACCGATTCATCCGCCGTTTTCTCCTGTTCCTCTGCTTCTTCTTTTTTCTCTTTTTGCTTTTTTTTCTCCCCTTTTGGTATCGGAATTTTGATTCCGAAATACCGCAGGGTAAAATGCTCCTCCTGATTATACAGGTTTTTATGATAGAAAAGCTCTGCGTCCAGCGGCGCAAAAAGCAGTACCAAAAGTACCGCCGCAATCAGGAATAAGATCAGATAGCCCATATGCACCTCTTATTCTTCATGTTTATAACCATTCCTTTCCGCGCGATAAGGCACAAAACCGAAGTCTGAAAGAAAATT
>RQCD01000097.1 GCA_008668455.1 Clostridia bacterium | reverse complement strand
CCTGAGCAATATAGAAATATCGACTGAAATCCAGAGGAAAATCGGCAGATTTTCAAACAAATTATTAATTTTTTTAAAAAAGCATTGAATTTTTGAAAAATTATGATATAATAGTATGATGTAATAATGGTACAAATGTATCATATAATTAATTAACAATAGAGGAGGATTTACAGGATGGCTGTAAAATCAGAGCAAGTAGAGAAAAATCTTGTGAAGCTGACATTTGAAATTGCGGCTGACAAGTTTGAGGACGCTGTACAGAAAACCTACTTAAAGAATGTAAAAAAGATCAGTGTTCCGGGTTTCCGGAAGGGTAAGGTTCCGCGTGCAATGGTGGAAAAGTATTATTCAGAGGGTGTATTCTATGAGGACGCTTTGAATCTTGTGCTGCCGGATGCATATGAGGAAGCATTGAAAGAATCCGGTGCAGATGCAGTTGCGCGCCCGGAAATTGATGTAGAGGAAATTAAAAAGGGCGAACCGGTCGTGGTGACTGCATTAGTTACCACAAGACCTGAGGTAAAGCTTGGTGACTATAAGGGTATAGAAATTAAAAAGCTTGAGCATACTGTATCTGATGAGGACGTAGAAGCACAGTTAAAGGACACACAGAAGAAAAATGCGCGTGAAATCACAGTGGAGGATCGCGCAGCTGAAAACGGAGATATTGTAACCATTGATTTCGAGGGTTTCTCAGACGGTATTGCATTTCCGGGCGGAAAAGCAGAGGGATATGATCTGGAAATTGGTTCCGGCAGCTTTATTCCGGGCTTTGAGGAGCAGTTAATCGGTGCAAAAACGGATGACGAACTGGAGGTAAACGTAACCTTCCCGGAAGAATATCATGCAGCTGATTTAGCAGGCAAGCCGGCAATGTTTAAGGTAAAGGTTCACGAGATCAAGAAGCGTGAATATCCTGAGCTGGATGATGATTTTGCATCTGAGGTCAGCGAGTTTGACACCTTAGAGGAATACAAGGCAGACATCAGAAAGAAGCTGGAGGAGCGTGCAGAGCGCGAGACTAAGGCAGAAGTCGAAAATGCTGTCATTGACAAGGCATGCGAGAATGCAGAGGTTGAAATTCCGGCCGCCATGATTGAAGCACAGATCGACCGGATGGTTTCAGGCTTTGCACAGAGAATTTCTTATGAGGGCGGCTTGACGATGGATCAGTATATGCAGTATACCGGCATCACCAAGGAGCAGATGAGAGAAAATTTCCGTGAGCAGGCTGAAAAGCAGGTACGCGTATCACTGGTAATTGACGCAGTTTCCAAGGAGGAAAAGCTGGAAGCAAGCGAGGATGAAAAGGCTGAAAAGATCGACGAGATGGCAAAGCAGTATGGCATGGAAACTGACAAGCTGAAGGAGTATTTAACTGCGGATGATCTCGAAAACATCGAAAGAGAAGTTATTTTCACCAAGGCAATCAATATGATGGTAGACAATGCGGTGATCAAATAATCACTGCGGAAAGGCAGGTTGCAAATGAGTTTAGTACCTATGGTTGTGGAGCAGACAGGACGAGGAGAACGTTCATACGATATTTTTTCCCGGCTGCTTGAGGATCGAATCATTTTCTTAGGGGAAGAGGTAACCGATGCAAGCGCAAGCCTGATCGTTGCCCAAATGCTTTTTCTGGAGGCAAAGGATCCGGAAAAGGATATTCAGCTGTATATTAACAGCCCCGGCGGCTCAGTAACGGCTGGAATGGCGATTTATGACACGATGCAATACATAAAGTGCGATGTATCCACGATATGTATTGGTATGGCGGCAAGTATGGGTGCATTCCTGCTTGCAGCAGGAACAAAGGGAAAGCGCTATGCACTCCCGAACAGTGAAATTATGATTCATCAGCCTTTGGGCGGAATGCAGGGTCAGGCAACAGATATTCAGATCCATGCAGAACGGCTGGTGAAGATGAAGCATCACTTAAATGAAATTTTGAGTGAACGCACCGGACAGCCGTTAGATGTCATTATGGCAGACACAGAACGTGATAACTTCATGGCAGCAGAACAGGCACAGGCTTACGGGCTGGGGGACGAAGTATGTGAAACCAGAAAATAATTTCTGAATTTAAGCGTATTTTGCCCGTGGAACGGGCAAAATACGCGCTTTCGTATCTTTAGAATGGAGGAGTAACATGGCAAAATCAGACGATTTAAAAAAATTTCGCTGCTCCTTTTGCGGAAAAAGTGAAGATGAAGTGCAAAGACTGATTTCCGGTCCGGGTGTTTATATCTGTAATGAGTGTATTGATTTATGCAATGGCATTATGGAGGGTGATTTTGAACACTCCCAAACAAATCTGGACATATCAGAGCTTCCAAAGCCGAAAGAAATCAAAGCATTTTTAGATGATTATGTAATTGGTCAGGAGGATGCAAAGAAAATTCTTTCGGTGGCTGTGTATAATCATTATAAAAGAATCCGTTACGGAGAAAAAGCCAGCAATGTAGAACTGCAGAAAAGCAATATTCTGCTCTTAGGACCAACCGGTTCCGGAAAAACCTTTTTAGTGCAGAACTTAGCAAAAATGCTGAATGTTCCTTTTGCAATTGCGGACGCAACCACACTGACCGAGGCAGGATATGTGGGTGAGGATGTGGAGAACATTCTTTTAAAGCTTATCCAGGCGGCAGATTATGACATAGAGACGGCAGAAAAGGGCATTATTTATATCGACGAAATTGACAAAATTGCAAGAAAATCCGAAAATGTTTCTATTACCAGAGACGTCAGCGGCGAGGGCGTACAGCAGACACTATTAAAGGTTTTGGAAGGAACAGTTGCATCCGTTCCGCCCAATGGCGGCAGAAAGCACCCACACCAGGAATTTATTCAGATCAATACAGCAAACATTCTCTTTATCTGCGGCGGTGCGTTTGACGGAATTGAGAAAATTATTGGCGCACGCGTAGGAAAAAAGGGCTTGGGCTTCGGAGCAGAAATTGCCGAGAAAAAGGGCGAAAATATGAATGCCCTGCTGTCTCAGGTTGCCCCGGAGGATTTATTGAAATTCGGGTTGATTCCCGAGTTCATCGGACGTTTGCCTGTGATTGCAAAGCTGGATCAGCTGGATCGCGAGGCGCTTGTCAGGATTCTGACAGAGCCGAAAAACGCACTTGTAAAGCAGTACCAGGCATTGTTTGAATTAGATGGAGTAGAACTGGAATTCGAGCCGGAGGCAGTGGAAGCGATTGCAGATAAGGCAATCAAGCGTAACACTGGTGCAAGAGGACTGCGTTCCATTATTGAGGAAACAATGACCGATACAATGTTTGATGTTCCTTCGGATGAGGAAATTGTAAAATGCGTTGTGACGGCAGATTCCGTTGATAAAGGAACACCACCTAAGATGATTCATCAGAAAACTGAAAAGTTTGGAGCATAGACGTATTGGGCAAGGAAGCAAATGCTTTTTTTGCCCTTTTTCAGCAGGATCATTGTATTAGCGAAAGGAGACAAAAGAAATGTTTGTATCAGAGTGTTTAGGAATCAACGAAAAAAATCATTTGACAATCGGCGGCTTGGATACCGTTGATCTGGCAAAGGAATACGGAACGCCGCTCTATGTTATGGATGAGAATCTGATCCGAAAAAACTGCAGGCTGTATAAAAACGCGATGGAAAAATATTATGGAGACGGACTGGTGCTGTATGCAAACAAGGCATTTTGCTCCCTTTGGACGTGCCGGCTGGCAGCAGAAGAAGGTTTAGGACTGGACGTAGTGTCTGGCGGCGAGCTTTTCACGGCACAGAAAGCCGGATTCCCAATGGAAAAAATCTGCTTCCATGGCAATAACAAAACGGCAGAGGAGCTGGAAATGGCGGTAGAGAACCGTGTGGGGCATATTGTAGTGGACAATCTCTATGAGCTGGAGCTGTTAGATTCTATCGCAGCAAAGCATAAAACGGTGCAGAAAATTATGTTCCGAATCAAGCCGGGGATTGACGCGCATACCCACAGCTTTATCCAAACCGGGCAGATTGATTCCAAATTTGGTGTCGCCCTGGAAAACGGAGAAGCGTTTGACCTGATCCAAAAGGTGATTGGCATGCATAATGTCAAGCTCACGGGGCTGCATTGCCATATCGGTTCACAGATTTTCGAGATTGAACCGTTCTGCAAGGCGGCAGAAGTGATGATGGATTTGATCGGTGATTTAAAGGAACAGCTTGGAATTGAGATTGATGAGCTGAATCTGGGCGGCGGCTATGGCATTATGTATACCGAAAAGGACGATCCGATTGCCTACGATCAGTATATTCAGCATGTTTCCGAGGTAGTAAAGGAGACGGCAAAAAAGCGCAGTGTAAAGCTTCCGAAGATTTACATGGAACCGGGACGCTCTATTGTGGCATCTGCCGGAATTACTCTCTATACCATCGGCGGGATTAAGGATATTAAGAATGTCCGGAAATATGTTTCGGTGGACGGCGGTATGTGCGATAATCCGCGCTATATTCTCTATCAGTCGGAATATACCGCAGTGGTAGCAAACCATGCGGACGAAAAGCCGTCCGAGACGGTGACGATTGCCGGAAAATGCTGCGAATCGGGCGATCTGTTAGCAAAGGATCTGATGCTTTCCCAGACGTCAGTCGGAGACACACTTGCGGTGCTTGCCACAGGCGCATACAACTATTCTATGGCATCCAACTATAATCGGATTCCGCGCCCGGCAGTTGTTGCAGTATCGGACGGAAAGGCAAGAGTAGTCATTAAGCGTGAAAGCTATGAGGATCTTGTGCGCAACGATCTATAACTGATAGTCTCCCGGACTTTTTCCGGTGATGCGTTTAAAAATTTTATAGAAATTTGATGAGCTGGAAAATCCACATGAAAGTGCGATTTCCAGCTTTGTTTGATTGCTGCTTTTTAAAAGCGAAATTGCACGCTCTACACGCTTGATGGAGAGATATTCCCAAGGGGTAAGTCCGTTCATTTTCTTAAACATAACTGAAAAATATGCCGGCGACATAGCAGCCTCCGCTGCAATGTCCGCTAAACGTAAAGGCTTGTCTAAATTTTCTTCCATATAGGAAAGTGCATGCTTCATTGGGGACACTGTCGCCTGAAAACGCATATAATCGGCGTTCCGGTCCACATAATCGTAAGAGCGAACCAGGGTAATCAGCATCGAAAACAGCTTGTATTTCGTCATCAGCTGAAATCCATCC
This sequence comes from Clostridia bacterium, assembly GCA_008668455.1. Classification (GTDB taxonomy): domain Bacteria; phylum Bacillota; class Clostridia; order UBA1381; family UBA1381; genus RQCD01. The sequence goes on along the minus strand of RQCD01000097.1, from coordinate 7,488 downwards.
TGCTGTCGTTTCAGTTCCTCATGCAGTGCGATAATTTCATCATGCAGCCATGCTGTTTTCGGATTTTTTGAATCAATCCGGTTTTCAAAGCGGTCATTCCGGGCAAATAAAATTTGCAGCGCGGAAAATTCGTCTGCGTCTGTCCATAAAAGCCGCGGCTCAAATCGGATATTTAAAAGGGAAAAGCTTCCGGAGACCTTTGTAAGGCAGTGTACCTCCTCGCCGTGGAAGAGAAAAACATCACCCGGAGAAAAGGAATAGTCCTTTTCCTGCACCCGATAGATTCCGCTGCCGGATAATACGGTGGAAAGCTCGCATTCGGCATGGTGATGCTCCCAGAATTTCCGATCGCCCTCCGGTACGGTGGAGCAGAAACTTCTTAAAAGTATTCTTCCTGTTTGGTCAGTTAATACATTTTCATCATATCGCATAGAATCCTCACAGTCAAAAAATAGTGGACAAAACAAAAAAGATAATGGATGATTTCATTCACTCTTTATGCTACAATTATAACATAGATAAAGAAATTTATCAAGATGTAAAAAAAAAGACGGTAAAAAATACAGGAGGAATGAGACATGCATTTTAATGACAGAGAGGAAATCATAGCGCTCACACCGCAATGGAAAGGCGAACGGTTTGCTGACGGCAGACCGAAAGTGGATGATCAGTATTTAAAGGCGCTGAAAACGCTTACGCTGGAGGAGGTTTGGAAACCAATCTTTGTGAAAGGGTATGAAAGTCAGTTTGAGGGGCGGTTTCACACGCTGCATCATGATAGCAGAAAGCTGATCGGCAGAGCGGTAACGGCAACCTATTGTCCTTACCGTCCTGATCTTGACGAGGTTGTGAAAGAGATCGGTAAAAGTGAAAAGAGAACCGGTACTTATAATCAGTGGGTAATTGATAATCTCCAGGAGGGAGATGTTCCGGTGATTGATATGTACGATAAAATCTACAAGGGAACATTTTTAGGCGGTAATCTTACCACTGCTTTAAAAAATAAAACAAAGAACGAAAACGGCGGCGCTGTGATCTGGGGCGGTATCCGTGATACAGAACAGATGAGCAGAGTGGAGAATACGCAGGTGTATTACCGCGGCATTGATCCCACACCGATTCGTGACTTTATTATGACCGGATATAACACGGCAACCCGAATCGGAAATGCGATCTGTCTGCCCGGAGACATTGTGTTCGGAGCAGGCGGCGGAGTTTTATTTATTCCGAGCCATCTGGTGGAGGAGGTTGTCGGAGGCGCGGCAAAAACACAGGTGAAGGATTTGTTTGGTTTTGAAATGATCACGCTCAATAAGTTCACCACGGCACAAATTGATAAAAACACCTGGACAAAGGAAATGCTTGATCTGCTGATGGATTTTATTGAAAAGGACGAGCGTGCAGCCCAGTACCGCGGACTGGATTGGTCGCACGAATATGATCTTGCAATCAATGGAGATCCGAACGATACACAAAGTGCATTATAAGCATATCAGGGGCGATTCAAAACGGATCGCCCCTGATGATCTATTTCCCTTTTTTCTCTCTGATAATAAAGTGAATTGGTGTTCCCTCAAAACCGAAAGCGGCACGGAATTGGTTTTCGATAAACCGCAGATAGGAATAATGAAAAAGCTCCTTGGAATTGACAAACAATACAAAGGTTGGCGGCGCGGCGGAGGCTTGGGTTGCGTAGTAAATTTTTAAACGCTTTCCCTTGTCAGACGGCGGCTGCTGCTTTGCCATTGCTTCATTTAAAATATCATTTAGCATGCCGGTGGTAATACGGCGTTTGTGCTGCTGATTTACCAGCTTGATTTCTCCTAAAAGGTTCTGTACTCTCTGCCCGGTTTTTGCAGAGATAAAGAGAATCGGTGCATAGGACATAAATGCAAAGGCTTCACGGACGCGTTCCCGAAATGCATTCATTGTTTTGCTGTCCTTTTCCACAACATCCCATTTGTTCACACAGATAATACACGCCTTTCCCTGCTCGTGTGCGTAGCCGGCAATCTTGGTGTCCTGCTCGGTCATACCCTCATTTGCGTCGATCATAATCACGCAGACATCACTCCGATCCACGGCTGCAAGTGACCGTACCACGCTGTAACGCTCCACAACCTCCTCGATTTTTCCACGCTTGCGCATACCGGCAGTATCAATAAAGAGGTATTTGTCTCCGTTAATTTCATAGCGTGAATCAATTGCGTCCCGGGTAGTTCCGGCAATATTGGAAACAATCACGCGTTCTTCCCCTAAAATCCGGTTTACCAGCGAAGATTTTCCGGCATTTGGTCTGCCGATTACAGCAACCTTGATTTCATCCTCATTCTCTGAGGTATCTGCATCCTCCGGAAACTGTGCGCAGACTGCGTCTAAAAGATCGCCTACACCTAAGCCGTGTGTAGAAGAAACCGCAATCGGATCGCCCAGTCCAAGGTTATAAAACTCATAAAATTCAAACGGCGGATCGCCGATATTATCAACCTTATTGACTGCAAGTACAATCTTTTTCTTTGCTTTTAACAGCATAGAGGCAACGTCCTGATCATTTGCGGTTACTCCATCGCGGACATTTACCATCAGGATTACAACATCTGCCATTTCTATAGCAAGCTCTGCCTGCCGGCGCATCTGAACTAATATCTCGTCCTTGCTTGCCGGCTCGATACCGCCGGTATCCACCAGGGTGAAGGATTTGTCAAGCCAGGTTGCATCAGCATAGATCCGGTCGCGTGTGACGCCCGGTGTGTCCTCCACAATGCTGATTCTCTGCCCTGTGATTTTATTAAATAGTGTGGATTTTCCAACATTCGGACGTCCCACAACTGCTACAAATGGTTTCATCTCGTTTCTTCCTTTCCTCAGTCTGCCTTAAAAGGCAAGCTCCTCTCCGATAATTGCTTCAATCAGCTCATACCCGTCGTTGTTAACCGGAACAATTGGCATTTGCAGCTTTATTTCTGCTTCTTTCAGCAATACATCATCCAAAAAAATATCCTCACCGTCCCGAAGCATCACGGAGGGGATTGTCATCACATCGGTTTTAGGCTTGTCCTGCAATTGCCGGATCAGATCGTTTCCGCAGACTAAGCCGGCAACATTGACGCCGCCGCCAAAAAAATCATTTTTAACTGCGTAAACGGAGATCCTGATTCCGGGCGCTGCTGCTTCAATTCGCTTTGCCAAACCGGAAATAAACGGATAGGCAAGCTCACCGGTTGCCATGGTAACGGTTCTGTTCCAGGTCTTTTGAGGGATTAGTCGGATTGCAGCATCAAATTCCTCCTGCATAGAGGAAATTAACCCCACGCCGTTTTCCAGCTGCGGAAAACCTTCATATTCCTCTGCATCCGGAATCTGCATTCCTGCCATCAGATAAAATTCATCGGATAAATAAACCAGCCGGCTGCCGTTTTTTCTGAACAGCCTTCTTTGCCATGCTGACACCTGCAAAACAACCTCCTTTGCTGTTTCCGGTGTAAACGGCTCCAATTTGCAGAGTCCCTCGCGGTAGCGTGTCAGTCCCACCGGCACAACCGAGAGGCTGTTTACATAGGGAAAGAGCGCTGCAAGATCGGCAATCGTCCGGTCTAATTCCTTTTTATCATTATATCCGGGACATAAAACAATCTGTGTATTCATGTACATTTCATGCGCAGAAAAGCGTTTCATAATCTCGTAAATATCTCCGGCAAACCGATTATGAAGCATTTTTTTTCGCAGCTCCGGATTGGTGGTATGCACCGAAATATTAATCGGAGAAACTCTCATCCGGATCAGACGGTTTATATCCTCCTCTTTTAAATTAGTCAGTGTGACATAATTTCCCTGCAAGAAAGAAAGGCGCGTGTCATCATCCTTGAAATAAACGGTTTCGCGCATGCCGGGAGGCAGCTGATCAATAAAGCAGAAAATACATTTATTCCGGCAGCTTTGCGCATCGTCGATCAGTCCGCTGGAAAATTCGATCCCCAAATCCTCATAATCATTTTCAATGATGATATCCTCCAGATCGCCGTTCTTTTTGCGGACAGATAATTCCACCTCTGCCTCTGCGGTCAGGTAGCGGTATTCCAAAACATCTGAAAACGCCTCGCCGTTGATGGAAAGAATCACGTCCCCTGCCTGAAGTCCTGCCTGCTCTGCAAGAGAACCGGCTTCGCAGGCTGCTATTTCAGTTTTCTTCAAAGTCTGTTCTCCCCTTTTTATATTTGCATATAGCATTAGTATATCACAATTTCAGCTGAGATACAATTGTTTTTTTGAATTATTTTCCCGTACTTCCAAATCCGCCGTTTCTTTCAGCGGTGACTTCGTCATCCTCGGTGATACCGAAGGGAGTGAAAATACCCTGTGCAAAGGCATCTCCGGCATTTAAGGAAAGGGTACGTCCCTCATTTGACGCATTTGTCATTTTAATAAAGATATGTCCCTCATTCTCTGAAAAATAGTAGTCACTATCAATCACGCCGACAGTGTTATTCATTTGCAGACGATATTTAAAGCCAAGTCCGCTTCTGGGGTAAACACCTAAAAACCAGCCGTTTTCAATCCGGACACGAATGCCGGTTGGGATTTTGATGGTTTCGCCCGGAGCAAGGGTAAATGCTGCAGGCGTGCAGAAATCATAGCCTGCCGAGCCGGCAGTTGCACGCTCCGGAAGTCTGATTTCCTCATAAGGAACAGACTCATATGCTCCAAAGGTGTCGATCCAGTCCTTTTCAAATTGTTCTTTTGATACCTTTTCAAATTTTGCAATTCTTTTCATAAACTCTCCTTAACTTTTGTGCAGTATAATTTTATTCTCCCGGAGCGTGTCCGGTACGTCAATTACGCGCTGATTTGCGCTGCCTTTCCAGTGCAGCTTGACATCCTTTTGATCCTCTATAAATTCTCCGTCCACTAAAACATCCACCTCGGACACCCCGTCCAAATCCTTGATTTTCTCCCAAAGATAGCCGGTGTAGAGCCAGATCGTCTTTTTGGGGTTCTTTTCCCGGATTTTGTGAATGAGCCGTGCCACCTCGGCACGGTTTGCCGGATGGAGCGGATCGCCACCGGAAAAAGTAATGCCGGAAATATACGGCTTATTGAGCGCGGCAAACAGCTCCTGTTCAGCAGTCTCGTCAAAGGGGATACCGCCGTCCGGATCCCATGTAATCGGATTGTGACAGTTTTTGCAGCGATGCGAGCAGCCGGCAACCCATAGAACCACGCGCAGTCCGTCGCCGTTTTTCATGTCGTCCTTTGTAATATTATGATAACGCATCCTACATACTTCTCCTGTCTTTGATTTCAGCCATTTTTGCGCTGTTTAACCGGGTATCACCCTTGACGCGTGAATAAGAGAGATAGCCGTTCATCCGGTCAATTTTGGTTAGATTTCTGCTTCCGCATTTTGGGCAGACATCCATTTCCAGCTCCTGATGTCCACAGTCGTCGCAGTAGGCAAGAGAAAGATTGACACCCTCGTAAAAGCCCATGCCCATAGCACGGCGGATCAGTGTTTTTACAGCCTCTACATTATAGTCTATCGGATATTTTACATACTGGATTTTACCGCCGTTCATCAGATTCCAGAAACGGCTCTCCAAATCCTGCTTTTCGATTGGCGTAATATCCTCAGTCACATGGCAGTGGAAGCTGTTAGAAACATATTCACGGTCGGACACGTTTGCAATAATGCCGTATTTTGCCCGGAATTGCTTCACCTGTAAGCCGCAGAGGTTTTCTGCCGGCGTTCCGTAGAGTGCATAGAGGTGTCCGTCCTCCTCCTTGAATTCAGATACGCGCTTATTGATATATTCCATAACCTCTAAGGCAAATTGTCCATCCTCCACCAACGATTTTTTGTTGTAGAGCTGCTGTAATTCGTTTAAGGCAGTAATCCCAAAGGATGCGGTTGCCGATTTTAAAATCGGTGCGATTTTATCGTGATAGCCTAAGTGACCGCCGTAAAAACCGCCCTCGCAGTAGGCAAGCGGATTGGTGGAGGCACGCATTTCCCCTAAATAGTCGTAGGTGCGCTGATGTAGCTGACGGATCAGATTCAGGTAATAGTCTAATACCGCATAGAAATCCTTGCTTTCCTTTTGTGCCTTTGCATAGATCATTGGAAGATGCAGACTGACAGCGCCAATATTAAAGCGTCCTACAAAGATCGGCTCGTCCCTTTCGTCTGCCGGATTCATACCGCCGCGTTCATACCAGGGCGATAAAAAGGCACGGCATCCCATCGGAGAGATGACCTTTTTATATTTTTTGTAAATTCCGGCAACATAGCCGTCTCCGGTTAAGGAAAGCCAGTCCGGATACATGGTTTTTCTGGAGCATTCTACCCCTGCCTCAAACACATCCTCTAACGGCATACCCTCACCATGGAGCGATTCATCATATAAAAATACAACCTTGGGAAAAAGCACCGGCTTTTTGCACCATTTTTTACCCTGTCCTTTGCGGCGGACGTTGAGCATAATAATAGAAGCCATTTTTTCAAATCGACCCTGTCCCAACCCCATGGTCATTGTGATAAAAGGATAATCGCCCCGGCTGGAGGCTACGGTGTTAAACTTATATTCCCAGCCCTGGAAACCCTGTTCAAAATCCTTGCGGACATCTGCAAGCGCTTCGCGCTCAGAAACGACATCCGAGAGTCCCAGCTCATGATAGCGTGTAAGCTGACGTTCATAGGTTTTCTCCGCATAGGGCGCTAAAATCTTATCCACCTCCGGAACAGTAAATCCTCCATATTGCTGACTTGCTGCGGAGAGTACAATATCGCCGATCACATCAAAGGCAACATCTAAGGATTTCGGCTCGTTATACCAGAGATTTCCCATCTCAAAGCCATCCTTTAGCACCGCCTGCACGTTGAAAAGACAACAGTTCATCGTGTCGCGCCGGGCAGACATATCGTGTACATAAATATATCCCTCGCGGCATGCCTGCAATTCTTCTACTGTCATAAAAAATTTCTGGTATAATTCCTTGTTCAGCTGGTTAAAAATCAAGGAACGCTTGGTGGAAACCAAGGCAGAATCCGAGTTGGAATTTTCCTTGTCGCCAATATACATAATTGCCTGGCTTTTCTGATAAACCTCGTCCAGCATATGTACAAAGTCCTGCTTGTAGTTGCGGTAATCGCGGTAGCTCTTTGCAACCACCGGATTTACCATATCCAGCGCGCCTTCCACAATATTATGCATCTGTGCAATATGAATTTCCTCCTGCTTCAGGTTCAGCACGCGGCTGTCTACAAAGACGCAGATTTTCTGCAATTCCTCATCAGTAAAGGTGATCAGGGCGCGGTATGCCGATTTTTTTACCGCTGTAATCACCTTCTGGACATTATATTCCTCTCTTGTTCCGTCCTTTTTAATAATCCAGATCATGGTATTCCTCTCCTTTTTTTTGACCACAACATCTTGTGTGTTTTAAAATATATCCAACAATATATATACTATATATTATAATATAGAAATTACT
>RQCD01000224.1 GCA_008668455.1 Clostridia bacterium | reverse complement strand
GTTTTGCTGTGAGAAATTTGGTTTTCCATCTCATATATACGGTGTAATATCCAGCGGATATTTTCCGGTAAAGCAGCCGTTGCAGAAGCCGCATTTTGCATTCGGTGCAATTTTTGCAAGTGACTCCACACTCAAAAATCCGATACTGTCCGCACCAATCATATCGCGGATCTCATCCATGGTATAATTGCATGCAATCAGCTGATCCTGTGACGGAACATCCGTTCCGAAATAGCAGGGGTATAAAAATGGCGGCGCGGAGGAACGGACATGTACCTCGGTTGCACCGGCTTTGCGCAAAAGTGCAACAATTCTCTTGGACGTTGTTCCGCGGACAATCGAATCATCGACCATGACCACACGCTTTCCCTCTACTGTGCTTTTTAAAACATTCAGCTTAATTCTGACCGCATTTTCACGCATTGTCTGCGTCGGCTGGATAAATGTTCTTCCGATATATTTATTCTTCACAAACCCGATCCCATAAGGAATATGTGATTCCTCGCTATAGCCGATTGCCGCGCTGATGCCGGAATCCGGAACACCAATTACAACATCTGCCTCCACCGGATATTCGCGTGATAAGTATGCGCCGGCAAGCTTTCTGGAGTCGTGTGCCATCTGACCTGCCAAAATACTGTCCGGACGCGAAAAATATAAATATTCAAAGATACACATATGAGAGGATGCCTGCTTGACATAGGTGTCAATCGTCCGCACCTCGCCGTCCTCGACTATCACAATTTCACCCGGCTTCAGGTCGCGTACAAATTCCGCACCCAGGCTGTCGAAGGCACAGGTTTCAGAGGAAAAACAAATTGATTTCCCGATTCTGCCCATAGAAAGCGGTCGGAAGCCCCACGGATCACGCACAGCAATCAGCTTTTTTGCGCTCATAACAATCAGAGAATATGCCCCGACTAAATTTTTCATAGTCATTTCGACGGCGCGCTCCACGCTGCCCGCTTTTAAGCGTTCCCGGGCGATCAGATAGGCAATTGCTTCGGTGTCGGTGGTGGTCTGGAAAATAGCGCCGTCCTCACTCAGCTGTTTCCAAAGCTGCTCTGAATTAATCAGATTTCCGTTATGTGCTAAGGCAAGGTTTCCTTTGATATAGCGGATTACCAGCGGCTGTGCATTTTCTCTGCGGGATTCACCCGTTGTAGAATATCGCACATGTCCGACCGCCATTGTTCCAGGCAGTCTCGATAGAATTTCCTCATTAAAGACCTCGTTCACCAAGCCCATGTCCTTAAACTGCACAATTTCCCGGTTATGATTGATCGCCATACCGCAGCTCTCCTGCCCACGGTGCTGCAAGGCATAGAGCCCGTAATAGGTAGCTCTTGCAGCCTCTCCGTCCGGATCATAGATAGCAAATACACCGCATTCCTCTCCGATTGGTTCTTGTAAGCTCATTCTGTTCTCCCTTCAAATTTGACTGTTGCCTCATCTTATGTATTCATTATACCGCTTTTTCTTAGAAATAGCAAGGTTTTTTCCGTTTCATTTGTTTTTTTTTATGTTTTCACAAGTTTTAAAACAAACGGTTTTTGCTTTCTTGGTGACAATGCCGGGATTTTCCGTTGCAAAATCCGGCAAAATGTAGTATAATATAACCCACCGGACATAATCCGGGACATAATCATAAAAACAAAAGGAGGTACAACAATATGATTATTATTATGCGTCCGTCGGCAAGTGCGCAGGAAATCGCTGCAGTAGAAAAGAAGCTGGAGGAATACGGATTCCAGACTCATCCGATCTATGGCGAGAAAAAGACTGTTATCGGCGCAATTGGCGACAAAGACCGTCTAAGCATGAATCAGATGCTTATGATGAGCGGCGTAGAAAACGTCGTTCCAATCATGAGGCCGTACAAGCTGGCAGGAAAAGAACTGCAGAAGGAGCCGTCCGTCTTTCGTATCAAAGGCGTGGAGATTGGCGGAAAGACATTAGCCGTGTTTGCAGGTCCGTGTGCAATTGAGAGCCAGGAGCAGTTTAGCTTTGTGGCAAAGATGGTAAAGAGTGCAGGTGCAAGAATCCTGCGCGGCGGCGCATTTAAGCCGCGGTCCTCGCCTTATTCCTTTGCGGGGCTGGAGGAGGACGGATTAAAAATCATGAAGCAGGCAAGCGAGGAAACTGGCATGCCGATTTGTACTGAGGTTTTAGATACACGCGATGTTGATCTTGTGGCAAGCTATGCGGACATCATGCAGATTGGTGCAAGGAACATGCAGAACTTTAAGCTTCTGCGCGAGGTCGGCAAGCATAATAAGCCGATTCTTTTAAAGAGAGGTCTTGCCAATACCATTGAGGAATGGCTGATGGCGGCAGAGTACATTCTGTCCGAGGGAAATGAGCAGGTAATTCTTTGCGAACGCGGCATTAGAACCTTTGAGCCGTCCACCAGAAACACCTTTGATTTAAGTGCAATTCCGGTTACTAAGGAGCTTTCCCATCTTCCAATTATTGCCGACCCTTCTCATGCGGCTGGTGCACAGAAATATGTCGGCGCGCTGGCGAAGGGTGCTGTTGCGGCAGGAGCAGACGGTTTGATGATCGAAGTTCATAACTGCCCGGAAAAGGCAATGTCGGACGGCGAGCAGTCCTTAACACCGACTATGTTCGCAGAGCTGATGACACAGCTTGACCCGATCGCAAAAGCAGTCGGCAGAAGCTTATGATTGCCTATTTAGGACCGCAGGGAACTTTCTCCCATGCGGCAGCAATGAAATTTTGTCCGAACGAGGAACAAAGGGCATACGCAACTATTTATGCGGCGATCCGTGCCGTCTCCGCGGGCGAAGCGGATGCCGCAATTGTTCCGATTGAAAATTCAATTGAGGGTAGCGTAAATACCACACTGGATACCCTGGTGCAGGAGACAGAGCTGTTTATTACCCGCGAGCATCTTTTAAAAATCAGACAAAATCTGATTTCGCAGCCAGGTGTCCGGAAAGAGGACATCACAGAGGTGATCTCACATCCGCAGGCAATCGGACAGTGCGCAAAGCTTTTAAATCACGAATTTCCGAATGCGGTCATTTCCTTTTCTGATTCGACTGCAAAAGCGGCAGAGGCAGTTTTAGCGTCCTCCGGAACAACAGCTATGATCGGATCTTTAGAATGCGCCGCCCGGCACGGACTTTCCGTGTTGATTCCAAACTGCGGAGATGATCCGGAGAATACGACGCGGTTTATCCGGATTGAGCAACAGCAGTTTTCAGGACAAACAGAGAGCTTAAAAACCTCGGTCGCGTTTACACTTCCCAATACGGAGGGTACGCTTTATCATGCGCTTTTCTTTCTCGCCGAGCATCATGTGAATATGCTGAAAATTGAATCCAGACCGGAAAAAAAGCATTTTGGGGAATACATATTCTTTGTGGATATGGATGGCAGCCGGCAGGATTTTTCTCTCCGGGCTGCTATGAAAAGCCTGCAAGACTATGCAACTTTTTTTCGCTTCTTCGGAACATACCCAAAAGAGCTTTGAAAGCTTTTTCACCCTTCCGTACAATAAAAGAGGATGTAAAAAAGAAACAGATTGTTCAAGGTCATAAAATGCGCTGCCTGGAGTGCAGCAGTACTCCGTCGGATGCGCTTTATGCGTTCTGTATTCTTTTTTACATCCCCAAAACTTAATTGAGTGGAGTTTTTCAGCGTCTATAACTAAAATCTACATATTTTTTTATCCATTTTTCATCGTAGTATGAGCTGCGTTCGTTCATCTGACAATCATTGTAAAGGTCATCAGCAATTTCGGTAATAACATCTTTTAATTCGAGATTATCAAGAAATTTTTGAGGGATTTTCGATAGCCCTAAATATGCACCTAAAATATTTCCCGTGACAGAACCTGTAGAATCACTGTCGCCGCTATGATTTACAGAAGCTATGATTGCTTTTTCAAAGTCGTTAGAATACTTCAAAGCGCAGTAAATGGCAATCGCAAGAGTTTCTTCTGCTACCCAACCTTGTCCGATTTTATAAATAGCATCAAGGTCATCCAAATCTTCGCGTGAAAGCTTGATTGCCTTTTCCATAATCTCTGAAAAATCGCAAAAATACCTTGATTGGGAAAATAACCTTTTTGTCATAAGAAGGGAATCGTTCACAGCATCCAAAAGCGGGATATCTTTATTGTGTGATACAAGATTTATTATATGAGCAAATGCAGCAGCAGGAATATAACCCAGTGGGTGTCCGTGTGTGAGAGCTGCTGTTTTGGCGCCTAATTCTGCAACTTCTTCATCTGGAATGTTTTGATCTCCTAAATAAAGACCAATAGGAGCAACCCGCATTACACCGCCGCAACCCTTGCTGCTATTGATAGGATTTTCAATCGTACCGCTGCAGCCTTGAATGATTGAGCTAATACAAGTTCTGCCTGGTTCCCTGCTGTGATTTAATTCATCCACGTTATTCAGCCAACTGCTGTGTTGAGGCTCTTTTCCGAATTGTTCTGTCCCTTGTGTCAAAAGCCAATCTTTATAAGCAAAGGATATATAAGAGGTATATGCTTCTGTTATGCCTCGCAGCAGCTTTCTTGTAGCGCCTACTAATAGTCCGTTTGCTGTGAACAATGTCATTTGTGTATCATCTGATATTGGTGCAACTCCATCTACAAGAGAGAATTCGGTTATGCCCTTTTCACCATAGCGCTGAAATATTTGATCATCCTGCAAAAATTCAACGGCATATCCCAATGCATCGCCTACGGCTCCGCCAATCAGACAGCCTCTGTATTTATCTAAATCCTTCATTTGACACCTCATAATTTTTATAATACGGATTTGTCATCCTCGATTCTATTCCATCAAGTTTTACGCTAAGAGACCCTTCAAGACAGTATATACTCTCAATTTCGTTTTGTATATGGATCGGAAATGAAGTAAAGCGTTCTGTCTTTTTCATTATATAAGGAGTAGAATATTCCAGTAGTGGCTGGTAAAGCATAAAATCACTTCAAATTCATTCTATCACATTATGGATGTTATGTCAATTAAGAAGTTTTGTGTATTTAATAAGAATGCATGCTGTTGAATTCAAATTCATTTTAATATATGATTTAAGTAAACTTATAAAGAAATCTATTTG
>RQCD01000006.1 GCA_008668455.1 Clostridia bacterium | reverse complement strand
TTGTATTGTTGGTTATTAGTTTTTTAGCGGCGGTTGCGCTGTCGGATATTCGCTTTATGCATTATTTTCAGCTGAATTCCTATCAAAGCGTGACGCAGGTACACTGGATGGGGAAAAATACTTCCAAGTGGATTCCGAATCTGGTATTTAGTGTGATGGGGATTTTTGCACTTCTGTCCCCGGCGGCAGAGTGGCTGATGGCGGCATGTTTTTTGGCTGCTGCTTACTGCACTATCCCAAAAAAGGCAAAAAAACCTTTGGTTTATACCAAGCGTGTGCAGAGAATGTTTCTTTGCGAGGCGGTATTACTGGCGCTGGCGCTGTTCCTGTCGTATGTAATCGGTGGAAAGAGCCTGCTTGTAAGCGCACTGCCGTTCTGGTATCTGCTGTCTCCGATGGTTGTATTGCTGGCGAATTTCATCAATAAGCCGATTGAAAAGGCTGTCAATCAGCATTTTATCAGTGAGGCAAAGAAAATCCTTTCCGAGATGCCGGAGCTAACAATTTTAGGTGTGACCGGCAGCTTCGGAAAAACCAGTGTCAAGTACTATCTGAATACTCTCCTCCGGGCGCAGTATAACGTGCTGATGACGCCGGAGAGTTATAATACCCCGATGGGAATTGTCAAAACGATCCGCGGCTCGCTCCGCGCCACACACGAAATTTTTATCTGTGAAATGGGTGCAAAAAAGGTAGGCGAAATTAAGGAGATCTGCGATATTGTGCATCCGACGCACGGCATTATTACCTCAATCGGACCGCAGCATCTGGAAACCTTTTTCACGCTGGATAATGTCAAGAAAACAAAATTTGAACTGGCAGCCGCACTCCCGGAAAACGGACTTTTGCTCTTAAACGGAGACGATCAGAATATTGCTGATTATGCATATCCGAGAAAGCATTTAACCTATGCCATTCACCATGACGCAGACTATCGCGCGTTTGATTTAGAGGTGAGCGAAAAGGGAACAAGCTTTTATGTAAAATCGCCGGATGGGGAAACCGAACTGTTTACCACTCGGCTGATCGGAACGCATAATGTGTTAAACATCACCGGTGCAATCGCCTTTTCCCATCAGCTGGGAATCCCGCTGCAAAAATTAAAAGCGCAGGTGCGCAAATTAGAATGTGTTCCGCACCGTTTGCAGCTTTTAGATCATCCGGATGCACTGGTAATTGATGATGCATACAATTCTAACCCAACCGGTACAAAGGCGGCATTAGATACGCTTGCTCTGATCACTGGCTATAAAATCCTGGTAACACCGGGTATGGTGGAATTGGGAGAAAAGCAGGAGGAGTGCAACGCGGAGTTTGGAAGAAATGCGGCGACAGTCTGCGACTATGTTGTTTTAGTTGGCAAAAAGCAAACCGAGCCAATCCAAAAAGGACTTTCAGAGGCTGGCTATCCTGCGGAAAAAATCTATCTTGCCGATACGATCGGCGAGGCTGTGAAGAAGGCTTATGCAATTGATACAAACGGGCAGAAACGTGTAATTTTATTGGAAAATGATCTGCCGGATAATTATATGTAAGAAAGGATCTGTTTAAGATGAAAATTAAGGTAGCCGTTTTATTTGGCGGAAAGAGTGTGGAGCATGAGATTTCCATTATTTCTGCCATTCAGGCGATGCATGCGATGAACAGGGAAAAATATGAGGTGATTCCGGTTTATCTGACCAAGAGCAATGAAATGTATGTCGGGGAGGAGGTTGGCGATATTTCAGCCTATACCGATATTCCGGCGCTTTTGAAAAAGAGCCGCCGCGTTATTTTCGTGAATGAGGAAAACCGGACGAGGCTTATCTATTACCCGGTGAAAGCGTTTAAAAATCCGCTCTTTTCCGAGGTTGATCTGGCATTTCCGATCGTACACGGAACAAATGTGGAAGACGGTAATCTGCAAGGATATCTGCACACCTTCAATCTTCCGTATGTCGGCTGTGATGTGCTTTCCTCTGCGGTTGGCATGGATAAGTATGTGATGAAAACAGTTTTAAAGGATCATGATATTCCGGTGTTAGACTGCAAATGTATCACCGCAAAGGAATATGATCAGAATCCGGAGGAGACTGCTGAAAAAATTGAGGGAAAGTTGCCTTATCCAATGATTGTAAAGCCGATTAATTTGGGATCGAGCGTTGGAATTTCCAAGGCAAATAACCGGGAGGAGCTGTTAGAGGCTTTAGAAAACGTATTCCATTTTGCGCAGCGCGCTCTGGTGGAAAAGGCAGTGGTGCATTTAAAGGAAATCAATTGTGCTGTTCTGGGTGATTACGAGTTTGCAGAGGCGGCCGAGTGCGAAGAACCGGTCAATACGGAAGATATTTTAAGCTTTGAGGATAAGTATATCGGCGGCGGAAAATCCGGCGGAAGTAAGGGTATGGCAACGCTCAAGCGGAAAATCCCGGCAGAGATCACCCCGGAGGAGAGAGATACAATCCGAAAAATGGCAGTAGACGCATTTTTAGCATTAGGCTGTTCAGGTGTTACCCGGATTGACTTTATGCAGGATACTGAAACGGGTGAAATCTGGTTAAATGAGGTCAACACAATTCCCGGTTCGCTTTCGTTCTATTTGTGGGAGCCGCTCGGTATGAAGTACACAACGCTGTTAGACCGGCTGATTGAATTGAGCTTAAAACGGCAGCGCGAGCAGGAAAACCTTACATACACCTTTGAATCGAATGTTCTGGCAGGCGTACAGCTGGGCGGTGCAAAGGGATCAAAGGGTTCTAAGCTGTAGAGGAGTATCCGGATGATTACCTTTGAGGAAGTAAAAAAGAACGATGCTATCCGTACCTATATTTCGCAGGCAGATGAATCGCTGGTGGCATTAGGGTATACGGAGCATAGTTTTGCGCATGTGACGCATGTGGCAGAAACGGCAGGCTATATTCTCACTACGTTGGGTTATGGAAAGCATGAAATTGAACTGGTAAAAATCTCGGCATATCTGCATGATATCGGGAATTTAGTAAACCGTCAGGAGCATTCCCAGAGCGGCGCGGTGATGGCATTCCGGATTTTAGACAATCTGGGAATGGAGGCAAGAGATATTGCCGTGATCACAACAGCAATCGGCAATCACGACGAGGGAAACGGTGTGGCGGTCAATCCGGTTGCAGCGGCGCTGATTCTTGCCGACAAATCGGACGTGCGCAGAACGCGCGTGCGAAACCAGGATATTGCAAGCTTTGATATTCACGACCGCGTCAATTACTCGGTAAAAAAATCGGAGCTTCTGATTAACGCGGATAAAACGCAGATTGAACTGATGCTGACCTTAGATAGGCACTATGGCAGTATTATGGATTATTTTGAAATCTTTTTGCAGCGGATGATTCTGTGCCGCAAAGCAGCAGAACGGCTCGGACTGGAATTTCGTCTGCTGATCAATGGGGAAATTGTTATTTAAGCAGAGAGTGAAAAGAACCGACCTCCAAACGTTTGTCTAAAGAACAGTTGGAGGTTGGTTCTTTCGTACTGATTCATGAATTTTTTTTGAAAAATTCATGAATGGGGTAGAAAAAGTTGAAAAAATATTGTATAATAGAATTATGCGGAAAGGGGAGATTGAAATGGATGCAATTATTCAGGCAGTAGCAAGCTTTATCCAGGTTATGCAGCTTTCAGATCTTGTAGATATTGCGCTTGTAGCGATTTTACTATACAATTTATTAAAAATGATCCGGGAAACCCGTGCATTGCAGCTGATTAAGGGATTAATTATTCTGTTTTTAGCATTGCAATTAAGCGCGTGGCTGAGTCTGCCCACGATGAATTACTTACTGAGAAACACGATGCAGGTTGGAATGTTTGCCATTATCGTCATTTTTCAGCCGGAGCTGCGGAGTATGTTAGAGCGTGTGGGACGGTCTAAGGTCGGCAGTCTGATTGATTTTTCGATTGCACCCCAGGGAGAGGAGCAGACTGGGAAGATTGATGAGATTGTGGAGGCATGCGTTCATCTTTCCTACAGCAAAACCGGTGCGCTGATTGTTTTGGAGCGGGAAACAAAGCTTGGGGATGTAATCAATACCGGAACATACTTAGAAGCAGATATTACCTCTGCGCTTTTGGAGAATATCTTTGTACCGAATACACCCCTGCACGACGGCGCTGTAGTGATCCGGGGCGATAAAATTTTAACTGCCGGATGTCTCTTGCCGCTTACCTCAAACAGCAATCTGTCCAGAGAATTGGGAACGCGCCACCGTGCGGCTTTGGGCATGTCCGAAACATCGGACGCGATGGTGGTGGTTGTGAGTGAGGAGACCGGAAAAATCTCGCTTGCAGTGAGCGGAAGTCTCACCAGAAATCTGAACGAGGCAAGCCTGAAGCATGCGCTTCTGCGCGGCTTGGAAAATCCGAAGCCGCACGATATTCAGAGGATTAAATTCTGGAAGGGGGCTTCCAAATGAAAAAGGAATTGTTTGAGAGAAAGCTGCTATTGCAGATTCTGTCGATTGTGATGGCAGTTGTTTTGTGGTTTGCAATTACTTATACAGAAGATCCGTATATCAAGCTACCGGTTAACAGTATTCCGATCCGATATCTGGGTGAGGCGGCAATGGAGAAAAGCGGACTTCTTTTGGTGAACAAGGAAAGCATTCCGCCGGCAGCGCTGGATGTGAAGGGCAAGCGGAGTGATGTCAGGAGCGCTTTAGGGAGCATCCGGGCAACGGTTGACCTAAGCGACATCACCGAACCGGGCGAGTATACCAAGGAGATTTCCTATGATATTCCCAACAGCTCGGTAACGGTTGTGAAGCGGAGAGCCGAAACGGTGAGTGTTTCCGTTGAAGCCGTTGAGAAAAAGACAATCCCGGTGGTTGTTAATAAAACAGCAGAGGATCGGAACAAGGAATTTTTGGTAAAATCCACAGCCAAAGAATCCAACATCACGATTTCAGGTGCAAAGGAGGATATTGATAGGATCTATGCAGCCGCAGCAACGGTTCAGGCAGATACCGTTGTGGAGAGTCAGGAAAAAGCATATGCTATTTCCTATATTGACAAAAATAAAGCGCCGGTAACGCTGAAGCATGCCGTTAAGGCAAGTGTCCGGGAAATTACGGTCACCAATACGGTATATCTCAGAAAGAGTGTGCCGATTACACTGGATGAGAGAAATGATACTGCCGATTATCAGGTTTTTGTGAAATCCTTTTCGCAGGATAAGATTGAAATTGGTGTTTTCAGGCAGAGCTATGAATCGATCAGTTCGATCGGCGTGGATTTTGCTGAGGATGTGACCATGGGCGAGAACAAAAAGTACAAGATGAAGCTGATCGTGCCGGAGGGGGTATATTGCCCGGACAAGGATGCAGAAATCTATATGACAGCAGATGTGGAAAAGATTGTCACGCAGTCTGTTGTGCTGCCGCTTGTGGCAGAGCATACACCGGAGGATTTATCGGTTACCTTTGACCATGATACTGTTCCGGTCACGCTGACCGGACCGGCAAGCAGGTTTGCCGGATTGAGCGCGGCAGTGGATTTGTCCGGACTTTCAGCAGGAGAATATCAGCTGCCGGTGAGGCTTTCCGGAGATCCTGAAGGAGTAACGGCGGCGGATCAGCCGGTTGTCCGTGTGACGCTGCAAAAGATAGGATAAACAGGAGAAAAAAGATGTCAGATCAATTAGTAAG
>RQCD01000028.1 GCA_008668455.1 Clostridia bacterium | reverse complement strand
CCTTTGCGCATGTTCCCAAACCTAAACATCCATAAGCGCATGTCTTTGCGCCGCCGGCAACCTTATTTGCTGCAATACAATCCTGAATACCGACATATTCAAATTTTTGAGATGCGTTCTCACAAGTTCCGCCGCAGAATACCTTTGCAGTTTTGGGAGCTGCATTTTCTGCAGCCACACCCATAATTTCTGCAATCTTTGCCGCCACCGGTGCTTTTCCGACCGAGCAGCAGCCGACTCCGGCTTCTCCTTTTGCTACAGCAGCGGCATAGGCAGAGCATCCGGCAAAGCCGCATGCGCCGCAGTTTGCACCCGGCAGTACCTCTAAAACCTGTTCCTCTCTCTCGTCCGTCTGCACCGCAAAAATCACCGACGCAAACGCAAGAATACAGCCGAATATCAGTCCGATTCCGCCGACTATCAAAATAGCAGGTAATATTTGATTCATACTTAATCCCCCTTTAAATCGAAAACCCGGAGAATCCCATAAAGGCAATCGCCATCAGTCCGGCTGTGATCAGAGCAAGCGGAAATCCGCGGAAGGATTCCGGCGCTTCTTCTTCACTGATTGCCTCGCGGATGCCTGCAAAGAGAACAATTGCCAGTGTAAATCCGTATGCTGCAAAGGTTCCGTAGACGAGGGCTTCGATAAAGTTATACTTATTTTGCACATTTAAAAGCGTAACACCCAAAACCGCGCAGTTGGTCGTAATGAGCGGCAGGTAGATTCCAAGCGCATTATAGAGCGCCGGCATAGATTTTTTCACAAACATTTCGACAAACTGCACCAGTCCTGCAATAATCAGAATAAAGACAATCGTCTGTAAATACTCCAGCTGATACGGAAATAACAGCGGCTGATTCACAAAATAGGTAATGTCAGAGGAAATCGCCATAACAAAGATAACCGCCATACCCATTCCGATTGCAGTCTCTTTCTTTTTGGAAACCCCTAAAAAAGGGCAGATTCCCATGAATTTTACCATAACAAAATTCTGGGTAAACAGCGCCGCGATAATAATTGAAATCAGCTTCATTCTGCCTCACGCTCCTTTCGTTTCCGGATGATAAAGTTGATCAGGGCAATCAGACAGCCTAATACCAAAAACCCGCCCGGCGGCATACCGATAATAGATGCCGGCAGAATCTTTTCTCCATAAACCGGGATTTCCCAAATGCATCCGCTCCCTAAAAATTCACGGATTGCAGAAATGATACAAAGCGCCGCGGTAAAGCCTAAGCCCATACCCAGTCCGTCCAAAGCCGATTTTCCGACCGGATTTTTCGAGGCAAACGCTTCTGCGCGCGCTAAGATGATACAGTTTACCACGATCAGCGGAATAAAGATTCCCAATTGCTCTGCAAGCGACGGAACAAATGCATTCAGACACATTTCGATGATCGTTACAAAGGCTGCGATAATCACGATATATGCCGCAATCCGCACCTTTTTCGGAATCACCTTTCGGAGCAGGGAAATCAGCGCGTTCGACGCGATCAGAACCGCTGTTGCAGAAAGTCCCATCCCCAAGCCGTTTTTCAGGCTTGTTGTAACCGCCAGCGTCGGACACATACCCAAAAGCTGAACAAAGGTCGGATTTTCATAAATCAGTCCGTTTAAAAATACGGAATTTTTCTTACTCATGTTCTTTGACCTCCTTTACGGCAGAAATCGCGGCATTAACCCCGGAGGTCACCGCTTTCGACGTGATGGTTGCAGAAGAAATTGCATTGATCTGATTCCCGGCCGCACCGGTTTTCACCACAGTGCGCCCCTCTGTTTTTCCGGCAAACTGATCCTTAAAGCTTTCCTTGACGCAGTTTGCGCCAAGACCTGCCGTCTCACTTTGGGAAATTACATCAATTCCGCTCACCGTACCATCTGCAAGCACGCCGACTGCCAGAGAAACTGCGCCGTTATATCCGTTCGGTGAAACCATTACTGCATAACCGCTCTGATCTTTCGCTGCATAAACTGCCGTTACAATCTCCTCCATGCTGTCATTTTTCAGATTCTCCATCTGGAAACCGTCTGCATCCGGCAATACAACCTTCATTGCCGCCTCCTGCTTTTCCTGCTCATGCTGCGCAATCAGGGGCGCGGTTTTTGCGTTGGTTGCCGCTAAAGCAAACGCGGCAACAGCAGTAATCAGGCAAAGAATGCCCCCCACCTTAAAAATTTCCAAGAAATCCTGTTTTTTAAGCATTTTTCTTGACCTCCCCGAATGTTTTGGGTATAAATGCCGATTCAATCAGCGGCGCTGCTACATTCATCAGAAGAATGGCAAATGATGTGCCCTCCGGATAGCCACCAAAGCGCCGGATCACAAAAGTTAAAATACCGCAGCCAAGTCCAAACACAATCTGACCTTCCCTTGTGGTAGGTGTGGTGACATAATCGGTTGCCATAAAGAACGCACCTAAGAGCAGACCGCCGTTTAAGAGATGCATCAGCGTGAACACACTCTGTGAATATTCGGTGGTGTTGTTTCCGAAGAAATAGGTTAAAACCGCAAAGCTTCCGAGCATTGCCGCCGGAATTCGGATACGGACGACCTTTCTAATCAGCAAATACAAGAATCCAAGCAAAAGCAAAACCGCCGAGGTTTCGCCGATACAGCCGGCTGTTCTGCCGATCAGTGAATCAGAAAGACTGGGAAGCGCTCCCTCGCTGATACCCTTTAAAACCGCCAGCGGTGTGGCAGAGGAAACAGCATCCAGGCTTCCCTTTGCCTCATGAAAGGTGGTCATGGCAGACGGCCAGGCGATCAGCATAAAGCACCGCGCCGCTAAAGCCGGATTCATAAAGTTTTTACCTAAGCCTCCGTAGAGCTGCTTGACTAAAATCATAGCAAACGCACTGCCGGCAACAACCATCCAAAGCGGAACGGAGGGCGGCATATTTAAACCTAACAAAACGCCTGTCACAACCGCGGAAAGATCCCGTACTGTGACCGGTTTTTTCATAATTTTCTCATACGCATATTCCGACAAAAGACATGCCGCAACCGCTGTCAGAAGGACAAGGCTTGCCCGGTAGCCAAAAAAATAAATTCCTGCAAGCGCCGCCGGCATAAGCGCAATCAGCACATCCAGCATGATGGACGAAATGGATTCCCTTGTGTGGACATGCGGCGAGGATGACATTGTTAACTGCATCACTTTTTCCTCCTTTTGTTCTCTAAAATCTGTTGCTTTGCGATTCTGATATTCTGCAGCGGGCTTTGCTTTCCGGGGCAGCGCGACGAACATACTCCGCCTTCCCTACAATCTAAAATATGATAGTTTTCTGCTGTTTCCAAAT
>RQCD01000221.1 GCA_008668455.1 Clostridia bacterium | reverse complement strand
GTCCGGGGAACAGCTATGCAACGGCGGCAAAGCGTGTTTTGGCTAGTCATATCGATGCAGGACTTCCGGCAGGACCGAGCGAGGCGATTATTCTTTGTGATGAGCATGCAGACCCGGAAAAGGCCGCAAGAGACTGGATGATTGAGGCAGAACACGGACCGGACAGTGCGGCGCTTTTGGTGACGCATTCTGCGGAGCTAGTGGAAAAGGTGATTCCGATCATGAATCAGCAGTTAGAAAAGATTTCTCCGCTGCGGAAAGAATTTATCACAAAGAATTATCAGACCTACGGCGGTGTGATCTTAACGGATTCTCTGGAGGAATCCATTCGGTTTGTCAATGAGTATGCCCCGGAGCATATGGAGGTTATGACCGAAAAGCCGTTTGAGGTTCTGCCCATGATCAAAAATGCCGGAGAAATTCTTCTGGGTGAATACACCCCGGTCACACTCTGCAACTTTGTGTTAGGACCGAATGCAATCCTGCCGACCGGCGGCTTTGCAAAAACCTATTCCAGTGTATCGGTAGCAGATTTTCTGAAGCGTTCTTCGGTTGGCTATGCGTCGCATGACGGATTTAACAAGGTGCGCCGGTATGCTGCGAAATTTGCAGAATTTGAAGGCTTTGACACACATGGATTAGCTGTCAAAGAAAGAGATTAATGTTGAAATACGTTGCGCATTTCAACCTTTTTTAAGGTTTGGAGTATCTGCATACGTCGTCATCTTTCAAAAGGGCAACCTGGCTGCGTATTTTCTGCATAAAATTAATGCCATAGAATGGCAGAACGGAGATTAATATGAATCCAATCAAAGTTACCAGAAAAACAACAGAATCGGAGATGGCGGTTGTTCTGGACGTTTCTCCGATCAAACCGAATTACCGGGATGAAATCCAGACGCCTCTGCCGTTTTTAAATCATATGATTGAGCATATTGCCTGGAGAGGGTGCTTTAATATTGCTGTGACCTGCAAGCTGGCACAATTTACGCTTTCGCATGTCATTTGCGAGGATTTAGGAATTGCCCTTGGAAAGGCATGTGCAGAGTATATCCGACGGGCAGACGGCGCGTGGGGCTTCGGTGACGCTATCGGAATCATCGACGAGGCAAAGGCAGAAACGGCGTTAAGTTTTGAAAGCCGCGCCTATTTTTCCCTGGATTTGCACGGAATTGAAATTCCGGCGCAGACCGAGGGCATGAACTCTGAGGATTTGGAAACATTTTTAGAAGGATTTGCCCAGGGCGCATGCTGTACGCTGCAAATTGATTTGGAGAAAGGAAAAAACGGACATCATATCTGGGAGGCGATTTTCCGGAGTGTGGGATCGGCTCTTTGCCGTACAATGGAAATCAGTGAAGCAAGAAGGGGAAAAACCAGCGGTGTTGCAGGAAAGATTGATTGGGTAATTGAGTAATTGAGAAAAAGGGGCTTTGCAAAGTCCCTTTTTTAAAGAAAATATTATGAACAAACTGACAGATTTTTTAAACAAATATCATACGGTTATTTTTGACTTAGACGGCGTGATCACCTCCGAGCAAGCCTATTGGACGGCGGCAGCGCTGACGGTGTGGGAGCTTTTGCGAAAAAGAGAAAATATTGACCCGGCATGGGTGATGGAGCATCAAAAAGAAATCCGGGATGACATATTCTGCTCCGACCGCCTGATCACCATTTTAAAGGCAAAGGGAGTTAACAGTAACTGGGATTTAGCATATGTCACCTTTGCACTTTGGAGTGTATATCGGACTGCGGACGAGGTTTTATTGGCTGCGGAACGGTTTTCAGATAACATTTTATCGGAATATGACCGTGTGGCAGCGCTTTTAAAGAAAGAATTTCCGGAATGCGATCCGGTGCGAAACGGTGCGCTTTGGTGTACAGTGCAGAGTTGTTTTCAGGAATGGTATTTAGGAGATACGGTATTTATGGAAACCTACGGGCATGCGCCGGAGCATCCGGGAAAAGCCGGACTGTGTCACAAAGAAGAACCCTTAATCCGAAAAGATAAGCTGTTAGAGATTTTCCGGCTTTTAAAGCAGTCCGGAAAAACGCTCTGCACCGGAACCGGCAGACCGTATCTGGAAATGAAATTGCCGCTCCAAAGCTTTGGAATCTGGGAGGATTTTTCCCCTCAGTCAGTCATTTGCTATCGTGATGTGCAAAAGGCAGAGCGAAAATTCCACAAAAACCTCACAAAGCCGCATCCATTTATGTTTTTAAAGGCATACTACGGGAAGGATTACCCGGAGGAGCAGCTTTTAAATCATGAAAAAAGATATCCGGACGCACTGGTTGTCGGGGATGCAGGAGCAGACGTTTTGGCGGCAAAGGCGGCAGGAATGGATTTTTGCGCTGTTTTAACCGGTGTTTCCGGAAAAGCGGCACGCGGATATTTTGAAGAAACCGGCGCAGACTATATTTTGGATAGCTTAGAGAATTTTTTGGAGGATTCGAACAATCCCTCAGTCGGCTTTCGCCACAGTTAGAAACTGGCGGCGCAAGCCGACTGAGGGATTGTCTCAATGATCAAAGACAGGAGAAGCATATGAAAAAGAAGGTATCAGATTCCTACACAGAGCAGGTACAGCTTCTCCTGCAGGGAAATATGAACGGCTACAACCGATTATTCGGCGGAAAGCTGATGGAATGTATTGATG
>RQCD01000200.1 GCA_008668455.1 Clostridia bacterium | reverse complement strand
GTGTATGCTCCACAAAAACAAGCCGGTCATTCGATATGTAATACTGCTCATTTCCAAACGAAAAGTATAATCCGTTAAAAACATCATATTCCCAAACCCAGCAGTCTGCTCCCTGCGCCTCTGATTCCTGTTCATAAGCGCCGCCGGTCAGCGTATAGGCAATTTCAAACAAAGTATTCTCCGTTTGATAAATGGATAGCTGAAGCTGATAATCAAGCACACCGCCGTCTGTACGCGGAATCCGGAAGCTGTTTTCCCAGATCAGCTTTTTCTCCGGCGCATCCCCCTCCGCCAAAATATCGGAGAATACAATCTCGCTAACACCGCCCTCCTTGGAAATTCCAATCACACCGCACCGCGGATCAATTGCAAAAAACAGCTCGCGTCCGAATACCGTTACAGTTGCCTTGTTGTCCTTGCATAGCAATTCTAAGGGAATTTCCTCCTCCGGCAATATCTGAATTTCACTCAAAGAATAACATGCAATTTCCTCTTTTGTAACACCGTTCACACAATCTAATGAAACCGCAAGCGTTTGCTCAGTATCCTGATAGCGCAGGGTCAGCTGATAGCCGGTGCGTGCCTTTTTGTCATATCCAAAGCTGATTCCCCAGGCGGTTGTATTTTGTTTCAAAAAATCCATTGCACGGATTGCCGTATAGGAAATTTTAAGAGATAAACGAAAAGCGCTCACACAGGGCATCAGAAAAAACTGCCTTGCATGCGCGCGGTTCAAATGAAGCTTTGAGGACTCCACGTATCCGTCCCAGCCGGAATATTTATGCACCTTTTCCGGCTGTATCGAATAGGGCTGCCTGTCCTTCGTGTATGTTGAAAAATTTTGCTGAAATAGAATCATCACTCTGCCTCCCTAAGCTCAATGTTCTTTTTAAAAACATTATATACTCCAGGCAATACTTTTGCAATGATTCTTTATGCTGAAAAATTGATTAATTCTGCTGTTTTCGGAATTGATACGGGGTAGTTCCAAACTGCTTTTTAAACTGACGGATAAAATGCTCCGTATGATTCCATCCGCACTGCTCTGCCACCTCACGAACCGAATAGCTACTGTACCAAAGCAGCGACCTCGCTAATTTCATCCGTGCAGAAATCACGTCATTCCGAAAAGAAACCCCAAATAATTCTGTATATAGATGCTGAAAGCGCGAAACACTCAGAAACATATTTGCTGCAGTTTCTTCCACATTCCATTCCCATTCCGGATGCGCCTGAATGTTTTTGTGCAGCGCGGTAAAATTCAGATACCGGGTATCATCTATCCGGCTATGACCATCCAACTCAGACAGCTCAGAAAGCTTTAAAAAGAAATACCGTCCCAAAGCAGACAGCGGAGAAAATTCTCCTCCTCCGCTTTCATTCTCCTTTTTCATCATCTGAAGTAGCTTTCGGATTTCCTCCTCATAATAAAGCCTGGTCACCTTTTCCTGCGGCAAACGCTCCAATATGCGTTCCTCCTCCTGGTTTTCGCAGGCAAAGTGAAAATACTCATGGTGGAAGGATTCGCCCTTCGGATAATATTCTGTATGCTTTCCAATCCG
This sequence comes from Clostridia bacterium, assembly GCA_008668455.1. Taxonomy (GTDB): domain Bacteria; phylum Bacillota; class Clostridia; order UBA1381; family UBA1381; genus RQCD01. The sequence continues at coordinate 2,011 of RQCD01000200.1, read as the reverse complement.
GAATATGCAATAGCTCCCCGGCTCTGCTAAAACATAGCCGCCATCCTGGAAAACATAAGTCTCCGAACGGAAAAGAACAAATAAATTCCAATCCTCTAACCCATTCGGAAGACAGCAATGAAATCCTTTTCCAAACACACTTTGCGGAAACAAATTTTCGATCAGCATATCCGACGCCCCCTTTTTTTATTCCTGTTTTTTTGCATTCTCTCCGTCCGCTCATGCTTAAATATATCCTTCTCCTCCGGCATAACACAGATTGCACCATACCAGAAGGGATTCGAACACCCAACCTTTTGGTTCGCAGTCAACACGCTATCCAACTAAGTTACCGGCGCATTTGGACTATAAAAATTTTATATCACAAAACACAGGGCTTTGTCAATGGGTAAATGTAAAAAAATATACAAGAATATTTTTTGTGTTTTTTTTAATATTTACTTGCATTTTGTTGGATTTGTGATATAATATAGGAGTAATTTATATGAGGAGGAGCATATTATGAGAATCAAGTACTTAGGCACAGCAGCTGCAGAGGGTGTTCCGGGGATCTTCTGTGACTGTGAAAACTGCAAACGCGCCCGGAAATTAGGCGGAAAAAACATCCGGACAAGATCACAGGCAATCCTTGACGATACGCTTTTGATCGACTTTCCGGCAGACACCTATATGCATTTTCTGCGCTTTAATCTGCCGCTGACCAAAATCAAATCCTGTATTATCACACATTCCCACATGGATCATCTGTATCCGGTTGAATTTGAGATGCGAATTAATGGTTATGCACATGTAGATTCCGGTGAACCGCTGACACTTTATTCTGCTGAAAGCGGATATAACATGGTCAAGGAAGTGATTGACCGGTACAATATCTCGGAGCAGGATCTCCGCGCGGTTCTGATTAAACCGTTTGAGACATTCGAAGCAGACGGCTACCGGATCACCCCGATCAAGGCAAGCCATGATCCAAAGTCTACCCCGGTTGTTTTTGCAATCGAAAAGGACGGCAAAAGACTGCTCTACTTTAACGATACAAGCGAGCTTTGCGAGGAGAGCATGGAGTGTCTGAAAACATTCAGTGATCAGCCGTTTGATCTGATTTCCTTAGACTGTACCGAGGCATGCAACGAGATGAACTATGTCGGACACATGAATCTGAAGCGCTGTATTGCAACCCGCAAGGTATTTTATGAAATCGGTGTAGCAGATGAACACACAGAATTTGTGCTGAATCATTTCTCTCATAACGGTAAAAACGGCATTTACGACGATTTTGCGAAAATCGCCGCAGAGGAGGACTTTTTAGTCTCCTACGACGGAATGGAGCTGGAATTCTAAAATATGAACCAAACACAAAAAGAAACACAAATCCAAAAATTATCAAAAAAAAGCGAAATCCGCAGAATGACGCTTTTATTCATGTTTCTGTATCTGATCAGTTATATCACCAGAATCAATTATGGCGCAGTCATTTCTGAAATTGTTCATGCACAGGGGATGCCAAGACCAGAGGCATCCCTTGCCCTGACAGCAAGCGCCGTAACCTACGGTGTCGGTCAGATATTAAGCGGATTTTTAGGGGATCGTTTAAATCCAAAAAAACTGATTTTTGCCGGCTTGATTGTGACGCTGTCTATGAATCTGGTGATTCCGTTTTGCAAGGCAGCCCTCGGAATGACTGCGGCATGGGCGATAAACGGTATGGCACAGGCATTCATGTGGCCGCCGCTGATCAAAATCATGACCACAATTTTTCACAAAGAGGACTATCAGCGCTCCTGCCTGGTTGTCTCCTTTGCAAGCTCCATCGGAACAATGCTTGTTTACTTGCTTTCGCCGCTCTGCATCTATCTGGGCGGCTGGCGGTTAATTTTCTTTATTTCTGCCATTTGCGCCGCTGTTATGGCTGCGGTATGGTATCGGAAATGTCCCGATCCGGGAAAGCAGCAAAGCACGGCAGCGGAAAAGAAAGCGGGAACGCTTTCGCACCGCGTATATCTCATTTTAGGGC
>RQCD01000092.1 GCA_008668455.1 Clostridia bacterium | reverse complement strand
GCCATTGCACCCACCATGCTCCGGATTCGCTCCTTCATCTCGTTTGCAGCCTTGTTTGTAAAGGTGATTGCAATAATGTTTCTCGGATTCACATTCTTTTTTGCATCATAAACTGAGTGTTATCGTCACTATCGTCCGCGTCCATCAGCTTCCTCCATCTTTTCTTTGATAAAACTTATTTACATTATAACACAATTCTATGCATTTGTCAAAATCTTTTTTATTTTTCTATGGAAAAATACGAAAATCTATGTTATACTATAAACAGAGATTACATAGCTAAAGAGAGGACATTCATGGAACAATATTTGAGTGGATTAAATGAAAAACAATTAGAAGCCGTCACTACAACGGAGGGACCGGTGTTAGTGCTTGCCGGGGCAGGGAGCGGAAAGACAACAGTTTTAGTCAAGCGGATTGCGCATATTATTGCAAAAAAGAATGTGAATCCGAGAAACATTATTGCAATCACCTTTACAAACAAGGCTGCAAACGAGATGAAGGAGCGAATCCGGAGCATGGTGGGTGCAATGGCAGAGGATATGTGGATCAGCACCTTTCACTCTGCCTGTGTGCGGATTCTGCGCGGATCAATCGATTTTTTAGGCTACACCAGCGACTTTGTGATTTATGATTCCAGCGACGCAAAAACTTTGATTAAGGATTGTATTAAGGATCTGGATTTGGACGAAAAAGCATATGCTCCCAAAAGCGTATTGTCGGCAATCGGCAAGGCAAAGGATGACATGCAGCAGCCGGAGGACTTTATAGCAACGCATGCCGGAGACTATTATTCCCAGGTGGTCGGCAGGATTTATACTCTATACCAAAAGCGGCTGAAAGAAAATAATGCGGTGGACTTTGACGATATTATTTTCCTGACTGTCCGGATTCTGATTGAAAACCCGGACGTTCTGCACAAGTATCAGGAGCGTTTCCGCTATATTTTGGTGGACGAGTATCAGGACACAAACAATGTGCAGTATATGCTTATCAGTCTTTTGGCACAGGCGCGTCAGAATATCTGTGTGGTCGGCGATGACGACCAGAGTATCTACAAGTTCCGCGGCGCAAACATTCAGAACATTTTGGGCTTTGAAGAAGAATTTCCAAATGCCAGGCTGATCAAGCTGGAGCAAAACTATCGCTCGACACAGAATATTTTGGATGCCGCTAATGCAGTGATTGGAAACAACCGCGGCAGAAAGGGAAAAGAGCTATGGACAAAAAACGAATGCGGCGAAAAAATCCGGCTCTATATCGGTACGAATGAACGTGCGGAGGCAGGCTTTATTGCAGATGAAATTCAAAAGGAGGTTGCAGCCGGAAGACGCTATTCCGACTTTGCGATTCTGTACCGCACAAATGCTCAGTCGCGTATTTTAGAGGAAATGCTGATGCGGAATGCCGTTCCTTATCGTGTGCTTGCAGGGCTGCGCTTCTACGACCGCAAGGAAATCAAAGACATTATTGCATATCTGCGTGTCATTCATAACGAAAGAGACGCCATCAGTATCCGCCGGATTATAAACGAACCCAAGCGCGGAATCGGACAGGCGACTGTCGACAAGGCATCGTCCATTGCGGATGCAGAGGGTATGACGCTTTATGAGGTTCTGGAAAACGCATTTGAATTTCCGCCGCTTTTACGCGCATCCGGGAAAATTGACGGCTTTATCAAGCTGATTGAAACGTTCAAAAAGGCAAAGGAAACCATGGATCTGCACGAATTTGTCGGACGTGTGATCACCGAAAGCGGCTACGCAGCTATGCTGGAGACAGAAGCTACCGTAGAGGCAAGAACCCGGATAGAAAACCTCCAGGAATTTCTCTCGGTGGTAAAGGAATACGAGGCAGCAAGCGAAATGCCGACCTTAGGGGATTTCTTAGAGAATATTTCTCTGGTTTCGGACATTGACGCCTATGACGAAACGCAGGATTCGGTTGTGATGATGACAATTCACAGCGCCAAGGGACTGGAATTTCCGGTTGTCTTTCTGACGGGCATGGAGGAGGGACTCTTTCCCTCGGCGCGTTCCACCCTGGAAACAGATGATTTAGAGGAGGAACGCAGGCTTTGCTACGTTGCAATCACGCGTGCGAAGGAGCAGCTGTATATCACCAACACCAAGCAGCGGATGCTGTTCGGAAAAACCAGCTATTCCGTTCCGTCCCGGTTTTTAGAGGAAATTCCGAGTGACTATATCACAGACATCACCCCTGTCGGGCAAGCAGTTTACAATTTAATCAGTGACACCATTTTTGCACCGAAGAAAAAGGAACCGTACCAGCCGCCGATCACCATGAAGCCGAGCTCCTCACCGGCATTGGATTTCCAGCCCGGAGAGCATGTTCTGCATAAGAAATTCGGAAAAGGAATGATTCTTTCGGTGCGCCGGTTTGAACAGGACGCAATGCTGGAAATCCAGTTTGAACAGGTGGGCAGAAAACAGCTGATGGCTGTATTTGCAAAATTAGAAAAAATTGATGAATAGGAGAAAAAACATGGTAAAACATATTGTATGCTTTAAACTCAAAAATCCGGCTGAAAAAGAAAAGGTGCGCGAGCTTTTGCTTTCGATGCGCGGAAATGTTCCGTCTGCAAAAAAAATTGAGGTTGGAGTCGACTTTCTCGGCTCGGATCGCTCTTATGATGTGATTCTGATGGTCGATCTGGAAAACCGCGAGGCATTAGATACCTATCAGAACGATCCGTACCATGTCAACACCGTAAAAGCCTATATGCACCAGGCAAGAAGTGCAAGCGTTGCAGTGGATTATGAGTTTTAACTTCAAAACGGTCACTCCGGTTTTATGCCGGGTGACCGTTTTGCTTATACTCGGATGGCGTCATATGCAGCTGCTTTTTAAACAGACGGAGAAAATGCTCATTCGTCTGATATCCGGAGGCATATGCAATTTCCTTGACCGACAAATCGGAGGACATAAGCAGTCTGCATGCATATTTTAAGCGCAGCATATTCAGGTACTCCCGAAAGGATACCCCAATACTTTTACAAAAAAGCGAACCAAGATAATTGACCGAGACATGCAGCTTTTGCGAAACGGACAAAAGCGAAACATCATCCCGGAAATGCAGAAAAAGATAGGTGACTGCCTTTTGAATCAGCTGCGGCATAGCATGCTCTTGCCCGGAATCGGAACGCCGGATCAGATCAATCACCAATTCTTCCAAAATACTCTCGGTCAGCTGCCGGCAAAACGGCAGTTCCCGGTTTTGTTCTTCCTTTAATTTTCGGATTTTTTCTTCAATCCGTGCGGTTTCCTCCTCGGTATAAGCGCAGGAAAGCCTTCGGACACCAAAGGCAAGAAAATTTGCAATTTCCTCATCTACGGCATAATCCCGAAACTGAATACTCAAAAGCTTTGTATCCTGGAGCGCGCAAAAGGAATGAAAATCGTAATAGGACATCAGATAGGCGCTCCCGGCTTTTAACAGCTCACGGTTTTGATTGTGAATATGCTCTGCACATCCGCTTAGAATCATTTCATATTCAAAAAAATCATGCCAGTGCAGGGCGTATTTCTCTCCCTTTCGGATGTTTTTCTCCATAATCATATAAGACCCCATACCCGGAAAATCCGGGTTCATCAGCATTCTTTGTTCCATTCCTGCTCCACTCCTGAATTTGATCGCTTTTTCTTATTGTATCATGTCTTGTTCTGTTTGTCCATAAAAATCGTTGATTTTATCAATTCTATTCGTGTTTCTGCCATTGACGGAAAATGAGAAATTTTTTATACTGAAACAAAGGAGATGATTTTATGAAAAATCAATGGAGAGTTGCCTATGCTCCGCACAAGGACTGTGCAGGCATGGAGCTTCAAACCATACAGGACATTCAGTCAGCAGGACTAAAAACCGTTCCGGCAAGCGTTCCGGGAAATATTGAGCTTGATCTGATGCGTGCCGGACTGTTAGATCCCATTTACGAATCGGTTAACACGCTAAAGGCACAGGAGTTGGAAAATCTGCACTTGTGGTACTATACAACCTTTCAGGTAAACGACCCGGAGGTTTATCTGCACTTTGACGGCATTGATACACTTTCGGATATTTATGTCAACGGCAAGCTGATCAAGTCCACAGACAACATGTTTTTAAGCTATGATGCAGAATTTGAACCTGTCATGGGAGAAAATGAACTGGTGGTACATATTAAGCCGGTCTGCATTGAAGCCAGGAAAAAGATCATTCCGGCAGAAAGCATGACCCAAAGATACAACTATCCGGCGCTCTCTGTCCGCAAAGCCTCTCATATGTTTGGCTGGGACATTATGCCGCGGATCGTTTCCGCCGGTATCTGGAAAGCGGTTGCACTGCGGAAAAAGCAAAAAAACAAAATCCGGGAGGTATTCCTCTCTGCCACAAGGCTTGATCTTACACAAAAGCAGGCTGACATGCGGTTTTATATTCATTTTGACGCGGACGGCGATTTTATTCAGGATTACACGGTCAAAGTGAGCGGCGCATGCGGAGAAAGCCATTTCTCGGCGCAGAGCGCCGCCTGGCATAACAGCTTTTCCTTTCAGTTTCCGATTGAGAACTGCAAGCCGTGGTGGCCGAAGCATGCCGGAGAGCAGAATCTGTATCATACGACCGTAGAGCTTTACTACAAGGATACGCTATGCGATCAATATACATTGGATATCGGAATCCGCATGGTGGAGCTTTTGCGAACCGACTATACCGACGAAAAAGGCTCGGGGGAATTTGTATTCAAAGTCAACGGAAAGAAAATTTTTGTCCTCGGTACAAACTGGGTCCCCTTAGACGCGCTTCATTCGCAGGACGCAAAGCGTTTAGACGCAGCGCTTGCTCTTTTGGACGGGATCGGCTGCAACATGGTGCGCTGCTGGGGCGGAAACGTGTATGAATCGGACGAATTTTTCAATTTCTGCGATCAGCACGGCATTCTGGTATGGCAGGATTTCTCCATGGCATGCGCCGTTCCGCCTTTGGAATCAGACTACATGCAGGCAATTGAGGAGGAGGCTGTTTTCCAGGTAAAGCGTCTGCGGAATCATGCGTCCCTGACGCTGTGGGCAGGCGATAATGAAAATGACGTGGCAGCAGCGACCGGCTGGTTTGGACCGCTGCACGATCCGAATGACAATCTGATCACAAGAGCCTTATTAAAGAAAGTCCTCTTAAACCACGATCAGACACGCCCCTATCTTCCCAGCTCTCCTTATGTCAGTGAGCAGCAGTTCCAAAACAAGATGGTTCTTCCGGAAGATCACCTGTGGGGACCGAGAGACTATTTTAAGGGTGACTATTACCGGAATACGCAATGCCATTTTGCAAGCGAAACCGGCTACCATGGTTTTCCGTCGCCGCAGTCACTCCGAAGGTTTTTAAAAGAACCGGAACGCATTTTTGATGAAAACGGAACAGCCACTGATGAATACTTGGTTCATGCTGCAAGCATGGAGACCGACCCGGCTGCGCCCTATGCATTCCGGATCAGACTTGCATACGATCAGGTAAAAACGCTCTTTACAAAGGCGGAAGACCGCTTAGAGGATTTTGTCCGTCAAAGCCAGATTTCGCAGGCAGAGGCAAAGAAATATTTTATTGAGCGTTTCCGGATCAGCAAGTGGAGAAGAAGCGGAATTATCTGGTGGAATCTTTTAGACGGCTGGCCGCAGGTTTCGGACGCTGTGGTGGACTATTATCACACGAAAAAGCTTGCATACCACTATATCAAGCGTTCGCAGGAGCCTGTTTGCCTGATGTTTGATGAACCAAAGGGTCAGGTTCTGGAGTTATACGGAGTAAACGATCTGCCGGTTGATGCAGAAATTTCGTATACCGTCAACAACATTACCAAAAAACAAAAGGCGCTGCAAGGCAGCGCCCGTTTGCCCGCCGATACCTCTGCAAAAATCGGAAGTATCAGCATTCCGGAAAAAGATCAGTCCTTTTACCTGATTCAATGGAGCGTGAATGGAAAGCAATATCAAAATCATTACTTCACCAATCTGCTCCAAATTGACTATCATGCTTATATAGACGCATTAAAAGAATGCGGCATGGACGAATTTGAGGGTTTTTAAGAAAGCGTTTCTACAATATTCTGTGCCCATGCTCCGCGCTTTAGAATGATTGCGCCAATGATGCATTTTACAAATTCATATCCCTGGATCGAAAGATAAAGCCACACTGCCGGCATGTCGGTATAGTGGGAAAGCAGATAGACCGATGGCACAACAATCACCCAGGTGAACACGCTGTCAAAAATCATTGTAATTGCCGTTTTTCCTCCGGCGCGGATCGTGAAGTATGCCGCATGGCAGAATGCCTGCGCCGGGAGGATCAGGGAGCTGATCAGAATAAACTTTGATGCAAGCTCCTTCACCTCCGGCTCTGTTTTATAAATCTGTGGAAAGATTCCCGAACAGCATGCCATCACACCGCCGATTACGATTGTAACTCCTACGGCAAATACTAAAAGCTGACGATCCTTTTCAATTGCTTCTTCTTTTTTTCCGGCGCCCAGAAGCTGACCGACCATAATTGCAACCACGTTTCCCATTGCCAGATAGATGATATTAAAAATATTTGTGATCGTGGAGGTGATATTCAGTCCGGCAACCACCGCCAGACCGCGGTATGCATAGCACTGATTCATAATCGCAACACCGGTTGACCAAAGCATTTCGTTTATCAACAGCGGCAATCCTTTCACCATAATCTGCCGGACGGTTTCTCCCGGAATCCGTGGACTTTGGTAAATGCCCTGCATATATGGAAGCTTTTTCGGTTGTCTGTGTGATGCAATCATAATCACTGCAGTTTCGGTAAAACGTGCAATTACAGTTGCGATTGCCGCGCCTTCCGAGCCCAGGCTCGGCATACCAAATTTTCCAAAAATCAGAATATAGTTTAAACAGGTATTCACAATGACTGCAACGATTCCTGCTTTCATCGGCAACACCGTTTCGCCGCATTCCCGGAGCGTGGACGCATAAATCTGGCTGACTGTGAACGGAATCAAACCAAAAAGCATAATGTGCAGATACGAAATGCCGTATGCCTTTGTTGCCTCTAAGTCACCGACTGTACCGCCCTCGTGCAGATAAAGAGAAACCAGCGGATCTGCATATAAAAGGAAAACAGCAACTGCAAGCGCGCAAATCACAGCACCCATATAAAGCTTAAACCGGAATGCATGCCGCACACCCTCATAATCCTTTTTTCCGTAAAACTGTGCGCCAAAAATTCCAGCGCCGGAAATACCGCCGAAGATAAAGATATTAAACACAAAAATCAGCTGATTGCTGATGGCAACACCGGACATCGGATCTGTTCCGACCTGACCTACCATGATATTATCCAGCATGGCAACAAATGCCGTGATGCCGTTTTGAATGATGATCGGCAGTGCGATCATGATTGCTTTTTTATAAAATTCTTTTGTACCGATTAGCTTTCTCATAGTCATCTCCTGAAAATAACGTAAAAAAAACGGTACAATTTCTCGTACCGTATCATTCGTGCTAAATTGCGCCTCCGCCACCGGAGGGGCTTCGTCCTTAATCGACGATAAACCGCTCCAGCTCAGCGATAAATTCATCACAATTGTCGCTGTGCACTTCAACCTTGATCGGCTTAGAAAGATTCAGACTGAAGATCCCCATAATTGACTTTGCGTCAACCACATATCTGCCGGAAGTCAAATCTACATCAAAATCGTACTTAGAAACGATATTGACAAAATCCTTCACGTCGTTGATTGAATTGAGCATCAGATTAAATGTTTTCATATTCTCTCCTCCTTGTCGATAAATCTGCAAAATTTTTTTGCAAATACCAGTCATCTGGTTATCACTATAATACAACTTTTTTATGAATTCGTCAAGACCTATTGCGCTTTCTTTTGAAATTTTATATAATAATACTATAAATTTAATTAAAATTCATGAAAAACTTACTAAATTGAAAAAAAGAGGATGAAATCGAATGAAAAGAGCAGCGTTCTGCACGTTAGGGTGCAAAGTGAATCAATATGATACTGAGGCGATGACTGAGCTTTTTAAAAATGCCGGATACACCATTGTAGACTTTGATGAGCCTGCAGAGGTGTATGTGGTAAACACTTGCACCGTCACCGGCATGAGCGACCGGAAATCGCGCCAGATGATCCGCCGGGCAAAGCGTCACAATCCGGATTCTGTTTTGGTGGTGACCGGATGCTATGCGCAGACCGATCCGGAGGCGGTGCGGCAGATTGAGGGCGTCAATCTCGTTTTAGGAACGCAGGATCGGAAAAAAATTGTGGAATTAGCAGAACAGCTTTCCCCGGAGGAATCTCAGTCCTGTGTACACGATATTATGCACACGCATAACTTTGAATCGCTCTCGGTGGACAGCTATATCGACCGCACCCGCGCATATTTAAAAATACAGGAGGGCTGCAACCAGTTTTGTTCCTACTGCATGATTCCTTATGCACGCGGTCCGATCCGCAGCCGGGATTTTTCCGAGGTATTATCCGAAACGCGCAGATTTGCGGAGCAAGGCTTTTCCGAAATCGTTTTAGCCGGGATTCATGTTGCCTCCTACGGACTTGATACCCATGATCACGATTTAGCGGAGCTGCTGCTTGCGGTCAACGAGATTCCCGGCATTTCGCGGATTCGGTTAAGCTCCATTGAACCAATGACATTAGACGAAGAATTCATTCAAAGAATCAGCGGCTGTGACAAGCTTTGCGAGCATTTCCATCTTTCACTCCAGAGCGGATGTGATGAGACGCTCCGCAGAATGAACCGCAAATATACGACTGCGGACTATTATGGAATTGTTTCTGGCTTGCGAAAGCATTTCCCGGATGTTGCGATCACAACAGATATCATGGTCGGCTTTCCGGGCGAAACCGAGGAGGAATTTGCCGAGACAATGGCATTTGCAGAAAAGGTCGGATTTGCAGACGCACATATTTTCCAGTATTCTCCGCGCCGCGGAACACCGGCAGCAAAACGCACTGACCAGATTTCTCCGAAGACTAAGGAGGAACGCAGTCACAAGATCGCACAGATTACAAAAAAAAGCAGAGAAACATTCCGTTCCTCTTTTTTGGGGAAAACAGTCGAGGTATTAAT